>JBKUMA010000034.1:0-9949 GCA_046955055.1 Candidatus Gastranaerophilaceae bacterium | reverse complement strand
GTATTAAACCCAATGGTGTTTTTGCCATTATAGCATTTTGAGTAGATTCAGTAATATATGTTTTACCTACATTAGATTTCATTTTCGATACAGGATCGTGCGGGTCTCTGTAATTTATAACCAGATTATCATAATTCTTATTCTTATCGACTAATTTTTTACTAATCCCAAATGCATTGTACGTGTAAGTTTGTATCCCATTATTAATACCAACATACGTAGCTTCTGTCCCACCTTCTGAGTGTCCCACAATTTTGCAGTTATCAGCATTTAAATTATAACTATCTTTCATATCTTGGTAAAATTCATTTGCTTTACGCATTTGCTCACTTTTACCAAATAAACCCATCTTCATATTAGCGGCATGGTCTTTAACACTAAATTTATCTGTTCCAACAAAACACATTACGTACTGTCCGTTTTTTTCGTATAGCACACCCTTAAAATTTGACTTTTCATCGTGTACACCTTTAATAACTTTCCAACCGTCAAACACATCTGTACCTTTAGGCTTTTTTACCATTTCATTTGATACTGCACACAGATTCTTGTAAGTATTTGCCTGTGCATGTTTTTGTTGTTCTGTTAATTCTTGATACATCATTTCCCTTTCTTTTTTCATAACACAATGACCGCTTTAACAAGCGGTCATTAAATACATAAATTTTTCTCTGTTTATTGTTTCTTTATTATATTTATCCAGAATAAATTATCTCTTGGATAATATTTAAGTTTAAATTCTTCATAATTTTCAGTTCCCATAAAGACAGTTATATTAAACTCATCAATATCCATACCGTCATAAAAAGGCGGCGGGGGGTTATTGATTATTATTTGTTTGACTATTTCAGTTAATTTTTTACTGTCATACAAGTCTCGCTTTAGATTACAAATTGTGCCATCACGCTTGATTAGATAATCATACGAAGTACCCATATGGTTTCGGCGATAACCGCTCTTATAAAAAGCATTTTTCAATTGCAATGCATAAGTTTCTATATAACTATAATAGACAGGATTTTTTTCTTTTGTTATAACACCACCCTGTCCAGGTTTCGGTAATTCTTCACAAAACGCAATATTAGCAGTTAAAAAACAGGCAAATAACATTAAAATTAGTTTTTTCATTCAATTAATATAACATTTTGGACTTACTTCGTCAACTAAGCCATATGGTCGTTATAGTGTAATAGGCCAATAAAAATCAACCAGGTACGATGCAGCATCAAAGGGATGCGATAAAAATTTTAATTCCTTTGACTGCTTTATTTGTTGATATGTCGGAATATCAATTCTTGAAGAACCTTCCTTATATCGCAAATTGTAAATATTATATAAAAGTTTTTCACACTTTTTATCTACATAAAGACAGACACCGCCTTCTGCTGAACGAACTTTTGCATTAAACGCCATAATTCTGTTTTTTATCGGAGGGTTAAAAGGTTTAATGTGGATTTCAACGTCATAACCATATTGCAACAGTTTCTTTTTTATAATGACGTAATTCGTATATTCACTCGTACAACTTCTGTTGTCGCCTGAAGCATCACCGTTAACAATTATTTTTCCCTTATGGTTTGGATACCTTCTTAAAAATTCCTCACAAGCCTTGGATGTAGTAGTATTTTCCATTACCACCTCATCAAAATAAAACACTTTGTCTTCTGTCTTATGTGCAAGAACCCACGACATCGGGTCAACGTTAAAGTCACAGCTTATGTGCAAATCCATATCGGGCTGATAAGCAATCTCTTTAACGTTATCATCCGAAAAATCTTTGACAACAAGACCATTATTATAATCACCATTTTGTGCCAGAACAAAAATATTATAATAACTCTCGTCATAAAGCTTTTTAAGTTCATCGCAAAACCCTTCAGGCAAATATATATTCTGCGTTGTCGGTGCAGTAATCAAACGGTAATTCGGAGGCGGATTTTCATGAAAAGTTTTATAAACCCACCCCTTCTGCATTTCAGGGTTTGTGTGACCAAAAATTCTGTAAGTAAATTTACCCCAGCTTTTCTTAACTCTCTGACGCATACGTCCTAGAAGCATTTTGAAAGTATCAAAGGGTATATCCGACATTTCTTCTATTTCTACAAAGCCCAAATTTAATGACTTTAACTTATTTGGTTCATCAAAATGTCTAAACAAAATTTCAGACCCGTTTTTGAAAGTAAGTTTCTGCAGAGAAGATGACCATTCATAATCAACTCCTTCAACAAACCCCATATTGTCAAAATGTTCAAAGTAAGTTTGCAAAGTTGTATCCCTGACAAGCGTATAAGTTTGTGCCCCAACAAGACCTCTGATACCAGGAAATTTTAAACACAACAAAATTCCTAAAAGTGAACCCGAAAAGGTTTTACCTGATCCGTAGCCGCCTTGATACACAGCAATATCCATACTATAAGAATGCGGAATTTCCAAAAATTCCCTCTGAGCTTTTAATAATTTATATTCCATATTCCACCTGCAAAAAAAGCGAAAGACTGAATGGTTTTCAGCCTTTCAAACGAAAGGATTTATTACGACCTAATGTTTGTAAAACATATTTATTTTTAATTTATATAAAAAAAGTGCCGTCAACATGGAATAGCAATTGTCCTGAAGGAGGAGAGGTATGAATGACGGCACAGAGATGAATTGATTATTTTTGATTCGGTTGTTGCATAATTTTTGGATTTTGAGAACTTTCTAAACTCTTTGAAGCATTCTTTTCATTTTCAAGTTCTTCGTCACTTAATAAAAAATTGTTAGCATTTTCAATGCCGTATTGCTCAAGAGCGAATTTAAAACATTCAAGCCAATCTATTTTTTCTTCAACTTCCGGAACTTTTGCAAATGCCTGAACGACTTCAAATAATTCTTTCAGACGAGCTTTGCGTTCAAATGTAGCTTTTCTGTCCCCGTAACGATAAATGTAATGTGCATTTCTGACATCATCATCAATTTCAATAAACTTAGACTTTCCTCTGTCATTTGAACCAATAAGTTCTTTTCCTAATTTGAAGCACGCAATAATTTCTGCAGTTTTTTCAACCATAGGAACTATAATTTTTCTGTTTATAGCATTTAACATCATATTCAAACGTGCTTCCTGACCGTTTACAGAGTAATTCAATTCTGTTGCAGTACGTTGTGCATTTTGAATATTACCAGCCATATTTTTGAAAATACCTGTAGCACTTTCAATAGTTGATTTAAAGTAGTTTAAGAAATCCCAACCTACCATAGCCTTATCAAACGCAAGCGGTGTAGGCTGAGTTGGCATTAATGCCGCATCATATTCAATAATTTTACCAGGTCTAACATCCTGTTGACCTTTAAAACAACCTTTCGGAGCCAAATACGGAGGATTCATCATTAAAGCTAATGCATCAATTTGTTTGTTCAATATAGTAGAAGCTATATTATTCAAAATTAATGCTACTCTTAAAGGCGAAACACCTCTGTTTGTCACAGGAGATTCAATAATATTTGCGTGAATAAAAGGATTGATAACAAACGGGTTAGGCTCAAAACGTATAATTTCTCTTCTTCCTGCTACTACTATAAGCCAATTTTTCAAAATTTTACCGTCTGATAACTCTATATCACCCCAATATTCCAAAATCTCAACTTTCTTACCTTCTACAGCTCTGTCATCAGTATCTCTATAAGATTTTTTGTTTGCCACCACTCCTTTCAGTATGTCTTTTTTCTCGTTATTAAGCATGTTATTCGCTCTATCAGAAAATATTTCATCAAGACTGCTATAGGTCCTATAAATTTTGGAACAAGCGTCCCAATTGTCACGATTATATTTATCAAACACAAAGTCTTCAGCCTTAATGTGCTTAATTCTCGCATTGTCGTATATAACTTTTTCTTCAACTACAAATCCTTTCTTTTCCGGATGAAGCAGCTGTTCTTCAAGAGTTTGAGCACGTCTTGTTGATTTTATTTTAGTTTCCCAGCCGATAAATAAAGTACTTTCACCAGTTTCAACAATGCTGTCAATAATTTTTTCAATTTCATCTTCAATACTCATTTGTTCAAAAGTATTAACCAGCATTGCCTTCTGTTTATTTGCAAACGCTTGAGTTTGCGGTGTAGTTCCGGAAACATCAAACATAGCATCCGGATGAGAATACAAATTTTCACTAATATGAGATTTTAAAGTCTGAGCGAGTTCATAAATATCAGGAAGTTCAATTTTACTATCCCATCCGTTCACTTTTGGAATATCAGAATTAAATATTGCTTCTCTAACAAGTCTGATATCGCTCAACTGCATAGCTCTCATATCATCATACTTGTCGTATTTTTCCGTAATGTTTCCTACTAAAAAAAGCTCTTCCGGTTCAGTGAGCTTTTGAGTTAAATCTTCAGTTTCTACTTTCATATATTTTACCTTTCTTGATTGATAACAGAATATATTTCTATATCCTGATAACGGTTTTCCTTTAAAGTTTCAGATTTCAAATACCCTTCTTTTTCAAAACCGCTTTGTTTTAAAATAGCTTTTGTTCTGAAATTGTGAGGATAAACTTGAGCTTTAATTTTTTTAAGTTTTAAATTTTTAAAGCAGTAATTTATAAAAAGCTTTGCACAATATTTTGTATAACTTCCCCAATATGCCTTATCAAAACATGTTGTCAGTTCAGCACTGTGCAGCCTTTCTGCATCGCCGATAATATTATCCAGAAATACAAATCCTGAGACTTTTTTATCACATAAAATAACCCAGAAAAAAGGACTTAATCTTTCGACAAGTCCTAAAAAATATTCATAAAATGATTTGCCGTTCAAAGCATAATCATCGTCCAAAAACTTGTTATATCTTAAATATAAAAACAAGACTTCACTAAAATACTGAATATTTTCAAATCTCTTTTGCTTTCTGTCAATTATTAAATTAACAAATTCCACCATTACTAAAATTCAGCCTTCTCAAATTTCACATAAGCATCATCTGTAACAAAAGCATTCAAGGCACCCTCAAGCATTTTGTCTCTGATATTATTTTGAATACCGATTAATGCCTCAGCCTGAACACCGTCAATATACGTTTCACATTTCGTATTTCTGTTAAAAAGTTTATACACTGATGACTTAGAAAAAATCAGATTTTTAGGCACTTCTGAAATATCAGTGTATACCTTTTTCTCAGGTTTTTGTTTTGATTTTTCTAATTCTTCTTTGAATTCCTTTTCAAACTTCATTTTTATTAAATCATCAAGTGAAGCTCCGTTAAGAAGCATCTGTTCAATATCATTTTCTTTATTTTTCATAACATTTTCCTTTTTATATTTTTTTATCATCCAAATTAGAAATAGTAATAATTTTCGCCTGCTTATACTCTTGTTCTTCTTGATGAGAATTAAAGCCCAGATATTTGCAAAGACTTTCCAGAGCCTTTAAACCAGCCGAAGTATCTCTTAATTTTTTCTTTCCTGTAATACAGCCGTCTTTATCGAGAATATCTTCTTCTTCAAGCGAAAATTCTGCTATTTGCAATAGTTTTTGTATTACGTAACCTCTGTTAACCCTTAATGAAGAAATCTGCTCTTTTAATTGGGTTTTAATTTCATTAACCACAAGATTATTTGAAAGAAGCTTGTTAACAGTATCCTTCAAATCTTTTGATTTATATCCGGCATTCTTGGCAGACAGTTCTCCGTTCAAAGTTTTAATATATTCGGTTACAAACTTTTTTTGTTGTTGTGTAAGTTGTTTCATAATTTATTATTTCTTTTTTATTAACTTTATTAACATTTCTTATTAAAATTTGTGTTTTTTGAAAAAAAATTGTATAATAATCATGCTATTTATATTTCGGCTAGTGTAAATCTTAACAGGGGGGAATGAAAAAACTTCCTGTTTTTTTTGCGGTAAATTTGTTTACCGATTATTTATACCATTTGAACATTTAACCTGCCTATCATAGCCGCTTATCTTCTATGCATTTTTACTGAAGGAGTTTCGTCCGCATCCACTGATATTTTTGAACGCAAATTTGCCAGAGCATCTTTGTACATACTGAACCAGTAATTAAACCTTATATGCTCAGGGTTTCCCTTCAACCTCATACAAGAACCGTATACAAGAATAGGCTCTGCAAACGGCATTGGAATAAGAGTTGAGTCATCAGCAGCAGACATTTCACTTATTTCTACACCGGATGAATTTACTGCATGATTTTTTGTACAATAAATTATTTTAATTATTTTATTTTCTTTAAATTTCGGTAAAAGAATTTTGTCATTAAAAATACTATAAGTGTTAGCTGGCTGTGAGCTTGTAAAAAACGCTTCAAAATCATTATAATAATCATAGACTGAATCATCTATAATCAAAGATTTAATTCTTCCGTTTACTGTATTTTTTATTTCACACGTTTCTACCGGCAGCGTAATTTCATCACTTCTTAAAAGAAAATTCCAATTATCATAGCCGCAAATTTCAGCATTTAAAACGTTAATAATATTTTTAATTTTTTTATGGTCATTTTTTACAAGTTCAGTAAAATCACTTACAGATTTGTAATTTAATTCAACCAAACATTTATTTATAAGTTCTAAATAGTTCATATTATCTCCTTAAACTAAATATACCTTTAAACGGCAGCAGCCCGACATAGGGACTGCCCGTTTAAAGATAGTGAATTGCAATATATTAACGGATCATGCCTTTTTTAAGTTGTTCCATGATTAAACGTTCATTTTTCGCAAATTCAGCACCACTCATTTTGCCGATTTGTTCACGAGTAAAAACCATTCCTTTGCTATTACCGGCACCTGATTTTTGAGCATTTGCCCTCAATCTGAGTTTCGCGGCTTCATTTTCATCTATTAATGTTTTCTCGTGTTGTTGTTGTTTCAAATACCTATCGATTGCAGCTTGTTCCAAGCTTGTAATCATATTAGTTATTTGAGACATTTCATCTTTACCAACATTGGCGTTAGTGTTTTTTAAATAATCTAAAACTTGATTTCTTCCATCAACTTGATAGAATTCAGGATTTTCAATAAGAGCCTGAAAATTATTTACAGGGACTTGGGTTTGCTCTTGTTGCTGTGTTTGAGTCATTAATCCTTGCTTTGTCATTAAGTTGTACGCTTTTTCAAATACTAAATTCATTAAATATTGTCCTTGTTGGGGATTAATGATACCTGCTTTTACCAAATTTTGGATTATTTTAGCATCACTTGCAGCCATTTGTGTCATACGGTCTTTATCAGAAACCTGTTGAGTTTCCGGGAAAGAACCGTCCGGCATAAACCCGCCTTGAGCAGGCTGTTGATAACCGGCATTTGATGAAATATTTTGACCGGGCATTGCACTACCTTGATTGGCTTGCATTGCCTGCAATAATTCATTTGGAATTTCTTCCATTCTTTTATCTTCTGTTTCCATAATTTCTCCTTATTGTTCAGATGACAATGTTTTCATGTATTCAACAGCAAGTTCAATTGCATCATCAATAAAACTTGCCAGAAGTTTAGCAGCAATCTTTTTGAACGGAGCACAAACAGGTATATTGGAAATAACATATTCAAGAGCCATTTCTTTTTTCTTTTTTCCTTCTTCACCGGATAGGGTCTGCTCTGCTATGTTAACTGCATTACGTGCAAGTTCCTTGATTGCATTTCTTAGTTTGGTAAACATAAATGTTTCCTTTCATAATTGGATTTAAAAATGTATCCTTGATGAAAAATTTCATTCAAGGATACATTCAGGGTTGTATGCCAAAAAACCTATGAAGCTGAAATAATTAATTTTGCAAGAGCATTTGGCTGAACAGTTTTAGCACCATATAAGTATAAACCTCTTACTAAATCAGAGAATGTGTCTTTATCTCTTAAGCTTTCAATTTTAGCTAATTGAGAAGCAAAAGTAATAGCTTCGTTAGTACCAGCAAGTACATAATATTTGCTTGAAGTAGCTGTCAAATTAGTACTTACTAATACATCCATGCCGGCAATTCTACCGATTGCACCTTCACGTAAAGTTTCATCAGCAACTTTGTGAGCACCGATAAATTCAGTACTTTGAAGCAAGTAAGATTCAATAGTTGGGTTGATAACTACCCAAGGACGTTTTCCTGTAGAAACCGCATTTGCATTCTTTAATGCCAAAGCCAATTTAACAAATTGTTCATATATTGTTGTTTTGCTTAAAGCAATTGGAGTTGAATCTGTACCAACAATATTTGCTGTCGGAACATTAGTGTGTTGACCTAGTAGATAAGAATCTTGAACTTCTTCAATAGCTTTTTTAGCATTTTTCAAGTGTGCTTCCATAATATCAGCGTTTGCTTGAACCTGTGCTACATCGTTGATTTTGAATGCAAAGAATTTCTTTTGATCAATAACTAAATCTTGAGAAGTAGGTGTTAATTCGCTGTAAGAAATATTTTCAGTTCCTAATGTGTTAACAGTAACACTCGCAGGTGTAATAATTTTTACTTTATCACCTTGATTTTTAATTTCACCTTCATAATTTCTGTTAACGCATTGAAGCATAACGCATTCTTTTTCTAACAAGTTGTTAAGTTTTTTACTCCACACTTCCGGGATAAAAGCAGCATAAGAGTTTGCTGCAGGAGTTGATTCTGCCATTTTGATTTTCCTTTCTTTTTCTAATATAAGTACATATGAAATGAGTGGTGTTATTTAAAAAATTTAATTAATCATCTTTGTATATTTCTTTAAAATACAGCCCAATAACTGTACAAGAATTCGTCAAATCCGCTCCATCAATACATAACTGAACGGAATAATTAGATTCCGAAATCTCAGCTTTTTCCATAACATCTTTGTTAATAGACCAGACCGGAATATTGTCATCATCATCAGGCCAAATATTGTTGGTTATATAATCTTCACTATCATCTCCCCAGATAAAATGTTCTCTGTGAAAAGTTGAAATATGTTCCCTATCATCCGGGCATTCACTATCAAAATCCTTGTAAACAGAAAAATAAAAATCATTGTCATATTCGCTGTCTAAAAGAAAATAAAATTCATCTATTATTTTTCTGTGATTAGCATTTGTAATTGATAAGAATGGGGATTTCCATTTAAATACAATAGGCTCATCGTTAAAGGTATTCCCAACATCTTCTAAATACAAATTACCTTCATTGTCTGCAGTAATAATACCTTTTTTAAACGAAGCCGCACAAGTAATATTCTGAGGAATAACCCTCTTATACCAGGCTTTATTTATATAATCATTAATCCATACAGTATGAAGATAGCTTTCATCCGCATTCGGTAAGAAATACCAGACCTGACTCTTTTTCTCATAATGAATACAAAACGCATCAGACAAAAAAGAATCAGTTAAATCATTAAAAATAGATTTAATATTCGCAGTAATTTCAGAACCTAAAACAATTTGATTTAATTCACCCGATTCCTCAAGGGCAAAAATACCATTATTGCTTAAAAAATATTGCTTATTACTTACATTTATAATAGCCTCAGAAGATAATGCACCTTTGTCAGCAAAAGCTGTTATCTGGAAATCTTCAGGAGTAATACCAGAGAGCAGATAAACCTTATTTGTTTTATAAATAGCAAGATAATCTTTGTAAGGTTTTAAAGCTGTAACTGAATCTGTATCAGTATGAAAATCTTTGATATATCCGGCATCATCAGCAGTAGTAAAATCGTCATAAGTACCTAAAGCTGAATAATAAATAACCGAATTTTTTGCCACCCAGACACGTCCTCTGAACACACTGATAACAGCATCAGTGACCAAGTTTTCAGATGAATCTTTTAGTCCGCATTCTGTAACTTCATAGTTGAAATTTGCATCATCTTTAATATAAAATAACGGATCTTTTTCAGATACAACCACAATTCCGTTTAAGAAATTAACAAAACGAGGTTTTTTACCAAGCAAAGTTTTTTCAAGTAGAGTTGTATTTGCAGTCTTTTCATCATAAATA
>JBKUMA010000033.1:0-10252 GCA_046955055.1 Candidatus Gastranaerophilaceae bacterium | reverse complement strand
GATGTTATTTCAATTCACATGCCATATACAGGAAATAATCATCATATGTTTTCTGATGAAGAATTTAATATGATGAAAGACAACAGTTATTTTGTAAATACTTCCCGCGGGGAAATTGTTGACACAAATGCTGCATACAATGCTATGGTTTCCGGAAAACTTGCAGGGTTGGCACTAGATGTTGTAGCATGTGAGGATTTGACTTTCAGATGTATTAAGCATGTTGAAAAACTGAAAGATTTTTCACTTGAATGTGTGCGTGAAGTCGAACTTATAAAAAAATTGGTTAAATTAAACAACGTGATTATTACACCTCACATTGCATATAAAACTCAGGATGCTATTGACTATATTTTAGAACAAACTTTTGGCGGGATAAGAGATTGTATTAAAGGCGGCAGAAAATATAGAGTTTATTAATCTATTTTTTAAGTATCTGGCATGAATTAACGCCGAATATGTAATCCTGTCTTTTTACAAATTTAAATCCTTTGCTTTCAAAATCTTTTATTAATTCATCAGGCGTCGGAAAGACTTTTTTGGATTCAATAAGATAATCATAAGAAATGTCGCCGCCGTAAAATATTTTGGTCATTAACGGAACACCGGCGTTGAAGATTTTGTCTGTAAAATTCTTTTCCCCAAAATCTAAATGCAGGAATTGACCGCCCGGGCGTAAAACTCTGTATACTTCTTCTACAGCTTTTTCTGGGTGCGATATGTTTCTTAGTCCAAAAGCCATGGTAATAAAGTCGAATGAATTATCTTCAAATGGAAGGTTTGTTGCATCGCCCTGAACATATTTAATATTATTAGACTTGGTCTTTGCGATTTCAAGCATCTTTTCTGAAAAATCAATTCCTGTTACGCAGGCAAGCGGCTGAACTCTTTTAAGATAACGCGATAAATCACCTGTCCCGCAACACACATCAAGGACACGATCATGGGGTTGAATATTGAGATTTTTAACACTCGCATATTTTACATATTTGTGCATTCCTAAAGAAATTACATTATTCATAAAATCGTATCTTTCAGCGATTTTGTTAAACATTTTTTGAATATTTTCAGGCTTTTTGTCTAGTGTCATATATTGTTACCTTTTTGCTTAAATTCGATAATAACATATAATAAAAGAATGAACATAGCATTTATACCAATTGACAATAGACCTGTATGCTACACATTAGCTAAACAAATAGCTGATATCGATGGCAGTTTAAACTTTTTTATGCCGGACAGAAAATGGCTTGGAGATTTAACAAAATATGCCGATACTGAAAAGCTTTTTGAGTGGATTAAAAATCTACCCGAACTTGATGCAATTATTTTGCCTTTAGACACAGTTGCATACGGCGGTTTAATTTCGTCACGACGTTGTCCTGACACGTTTGAACAAATCAGGGAACGCATTTATAGATTACGTGAAATCCTTGAGGCAAAGAAAGCAAAGATATATGCTTTTTCAAGCGTTATGAGAATTTCAAACAACAACGTTAACGAAGAAGAAAAAGAGTATTGGGATAAATGGGGTAAAAAGATATTCGACTATTCATATCAAACCCACAAGCTGGGTTGTGAAAGCTGTATTACGAATGTAATCCCTTCTGAGATTCTTGATGATTATATGGCAACAAGAAAACGAAATTTTGAAATAAATAAAATTTATCTTGAGTGGGAGAAAGACGGATTATTTGATACATTAGTGTTTTCAAAAGACGATTGTGCAGAATACGGATTTAATGTTCAGGAAGCAAAGTTTCTTGAGGCAATGGGAGGATTTGTTAAGACAGGTGCTGATGAAATTCCTCTGACACTTCTTGCAAGAGCAATTCAAGGTAAGGTTAAAGTATGTCCGATATTTCTTGCACCCGAACATAAGCATTTAATTTCTAATTATGAAGATGTTTCTATTGAGAATTCAGTCAAAGGTCAATTAGAACTTGCAGGCTGCGAGGTTTGTGAGCCTCATGAAGCGGATATTTTATTATATGTGAATAATTTTGAGGACAGGCAGGGAGAAATCGTTATGAGGCTTCCTACAGCCTCTTATAGAGGTGAGTGGAGCAGCCCTGATAAACCTTATATGATTGCTGATGTGAGATTTGCTAACGGTGCTGATAACAAGTTTGCAGATAAGATTTTTGATAAGGGTTTTGATAAAAACTTTTTTGGTTATTCTGCATGGAATACATCTGCGAATTCACTTGGAAGTCTTATTTGTGCAGCAAAGGTTAAATATTTAGCAAAGCAATACAATGATGAAGCATTTAAAAAACTACAGGCTGTAAGATTTCTTGATGATTGGGCGTATCAGGCAAATGTACGTCAGCAGCTTGAATGTCCTGACGTTCATGATGTAAGTATTAAAATGAAAAAATACGAAGATAGAGTATGTGAAATTTTGGATTTTCATGGTGAAATAAAATATAAATTTCCTTGGAACAGACTTTTTGAGATAGAGGTTGATATAAATTGAATATTGTAGAAATTATATTTTTGGCTTTTGCATTAGGTGTAGATTGTCTTGTGGTATCGTTTTCTCAAGGTTTAGTTTTTACTCACAACCGTGTAAAGAATTCTCTTGCACTGGCAGTTACAATGGGGTTATCACAGGGTTTGATGCCTTGCGTAGGATATTTGGGTGCCGATTCTATCAGTCGTTATGTTGCACCATTCAGTAAATGGCTTGTGTTTGGAATATTTTTTATTCTGGGCTTAAAATTTATATTGGAGGCATTTCAAGAAAAGCACGAAGAAATTCATTGTCTTGATATCAGGTGTCTTATAGGGATGGGTATTGCAACCAGTATAGATGCATTGGTTGCGGGTGCAAGTCTAGGGTTTTCGGGTACACAAATTATAAAACCTGCAATAATCATTGGTATTGTGTCTTTTTGGATGTCAATGAAAGGGTTTTGGTTCGGTATATTTTTCAAAAAACTGCCTTCAAGATATTTAGAGATTACTGGTGGGCTCATTCTTATATTTTTGGGTGTAAAAAACCTTATATCTTATTAAGGCATGCCCTAAATACTTGATTTTACTAAATAATTTACAATTCTTAATACCGTATAAAATCATGAAAAACCATGCATGGTGCATGATTTCATGATTTGAAATCCGCTATTCATGTCATAGCTTAATTTCCAGCATGATTGACTTTTGAAAAACGGCTGTATTGCACTAATTGAGCCTGTTGTTACAAATGTTAATAATCTCATGTCGCTCTCTTGAAAAAATCCCCTTATTTTCTATAATGTTATTAAGGACGAGCAAGGAACGAAAAAAGCTTTCCGATGGGGATTGTGGGAACAGATTATATCTGTTTAATTTGCCGTACTTGGGTAAGATAGATTAAGTGGAGATTATATAATTGTTTAGAAGTAGGGATATGGGCAGAGCTGTTGCCGTAAGAAGATGGACGCCGACGGCATTGGAATGCTATAAAAGAGGTTGTAATTGTGAAGGGTGTTTTTATAGAGATTTTTTCAGCGGATCTTCTCAAAAATGCCAGATGAAAGCATCAGTGTTGGAACTTGTTAGAGTAATAGGCACTCCAAATATTGAATTACAGCAGTTTATTCTGGAAGATTAATTTTTTAACCCTTTAAAAATTTCCGTTATTATGTTATACTGTATAAGCAGTATGTTATATGGAGGTCTACATGCACATTTACGTTAACGGAAGAAACATTGAAATTACTGATGCAATCAAAGCTTATGTAAAAGAAAAAATAGGCAAAGTTGCAAACCATTATGACCAAATTCAAGGTATTGAGGTTGTTTTATCAGTTATTAAAAACCCCGCAGCATCCGGTAAACACGTTGCAGAAGTTAATTGCAAACTTAACACCGGTGTAGTTCGTTGCGAAGAAGCTGCTGATTCAATGTATGCTAGCATTGATTTATTGGCTGATAAATTAGACAGACAAGTTAAAAAATTCAAAGATAAGAGCTTGGGATCTGATAAAACTTCTATCAGAACTGAAGCAGGTGTAGAAGAAACTGAAGAAGTTACAGAAGAGTAATTTTTAAATAAGAATATGGTTTTTAAAATAGCCGTAAGTAGTGACAAAGATGATTAACGGAAAAAAAGTTGTAGTAATTATGCCTGCGTTTAACGCAGAAAAAACATTGAAACAAACTTATGATGAAATCTATAAAGATTTTGTTGACGAAGTTATCCTTGTTGACGATAATTCTCAGGACAATACTAAACTTATTTCCAAACAGTTAAATATTACAACTATTGTTCACAAAGAAAATAAAGGTTATGGCGGAAACCAAAAGTCTTGTTACAAAGCAGCATTGAAATCCGGAGCAGACATCGTTGTGATGCTGCATCCGGATTATCAATATACTCCGAAATTAATTCCTGCAATTGTCTCAATGATGGCTTTCGGACAATATGACGCTGTGCTTGCATCACGTATGCTCGGAAACTCTGCATTGAAAGGTGGTATGCCGTTTTACAAATTTGTTGCAAATAAGTTTTTGACAGCGTTTGAAAATGTTTTTACCGGTGAAAAATTAACAGAATATCATACGGGCTTTAGAGGTTTTACCAGAGAAGTGCTGGAAAATCTGCCTTTGGATGAGTGTGATGATGACTTTATTTTTGATAACGAAATGATTGCTCTGTTGTTTTACAATAACTTTAATATAGGCGAAATTTCCTGCCCTACAAAGTATTTTAAAGAAGCTTCATCAATTAATTTTATGCGTTCTTGTAAATATGGTTTTGGAGTTCTGGGAGTTAGTTTGAAATACAGACTGGCTAAGATGGGTTTGAAATCTCGTATCTTTAGGAGCAATGCGAAAAAACTGGATTTATCTAAAGAGATTGAATATTATTATAAATAATTCTAATCGGGGTGTGTGAATGGTAAAGTTAAAAGAATTTATAAAGAGTATTACTGTTTGTGATACTTTTTTTGCGTTAATAATGTCTGTAATAGTTTATGTTTTTTCTTTTAAATTTTTGTACTGGAAAATCGGATATGTAAACGGTGTTGCAGATTTTTATACAGGAACAAGTATATACAGAAATGTAAGTAAGTATTCAGATATTTTGTTTGTTTTTCTGTATATTATACTTTTTTTCGGAATGTTATTTATTGTAAAAAGGTGTAGGAATTTTGATATTAAAGAAAGCATTGCAAAAATGGCATCGGCTCTTTTGTGTACTGTAACCGTTTCTTCTTTAATTGCTTTTATTAATTTTGTTTTAATGCCTTTGGACTTTTTATCGAATAATATGCCTTTTATTTTAACAATATTGTTCTGTATATTTTATCTTGCAGGCATAAAGTTAGAGAAAATTCCAGTGACTTTTATGCAGATTGTAATGCTTGGCGGGTATGCAGTATTGCTGCCGCCAAAGGATTTATCATCAGGTACTTTTTGGGAAGGCTTGTTGTTTGCTTTGTTAATATCATTGTCTTTGTTTGATATTTTACGCAGAAAAGATTTCAGTAGTATAAAACTAAAAATTTCACCGCTTGCACTTGCACCTTTTGTTGTCTTGCTTTTCGGTGCTAATTATAATGCGGTAATAATGAGTCCTGACGATCATCATTTTGGTGAATTCATATCAACTTTTTGGTCGCATGATTTTTTCGGGGCAAAGTATTATAAAGATATTATGCTTGTCCATGGTTACTGTGATGTATTACCTATGGCTGCAGGAAAATATATCTTTGCGAATAATACGGCAGAAGCTTTTTATATGGGAAGCACTCTGATTTCTAATTTATTTTTGATTATCAATTTCTGTTTATTATATTTTATTTTCTCAGGAAATTTAGGTTTTGTTATACCGTCATTGTTTTTCCCTATGGAATCAGCTTTTTTAATTCCGTCTTACTTATTTTTGATTAAGGATAGAATTTTTAAACACAGATATCTTTTTGTGTTTTTGATGATTTTGTGCGGAATATTGTTTTCAGTATACAGAACAACTTTAGGCAGTGCGTGGCTTTTTGCCTCAATTCCTGCAATCGCCTATTCATTCTATTTGATTGTTAAAGATAAAAATTATTCCAAAAAGTCATTAGCACTGTTTTTATCTTTAATTATTGCTGTTCTTGCAATATTTGCAGGAATTTTTAAGGAAGAAATCATAGGCTTCTTTTCAAAATCAGTTTATTACTTAAAAGCTAATTTGGTTGTCTTCGGCAATTACTTGTCTGTTAAATCTGGCTGGATTAGTGCCGCAAAACTTATGCAATACATATTTATGCCGGTGATGATTCTTGTAATGCTGAAAGAATTTATATCTGGTGATAAGAGTGATAAGAACAAGCAAAATCTTCTTTTCTTAAGCTTTGCAATTCTGTATCCTATGAGTTTGCTGTCTTATTCATTGGGCAGAGTTGATGGAACTGAGTTGTGGCGTTCTTATTCAATTTCATATCAGTATTTGCTTTTGATGCTGCCATTTTATCTATATTTAAATAAAGACCGTTATCAAAAGCCGTATATCTGGTTGAAAAAAATATTCATAGTTATGTCTGTTGTTATTCTTTTATTGCAAATTTCGCTGGTGAATAAAATGTTTGTGAAAAGAAATCAGGTTCAGCCCATAAAATCTAATGCTTTTAAAAACCTAGGTTCTATGCAAATATCAGATAATAAACGTGATGAATTGGAAAGCATTTATTCTGTTTTAAGTAAGTATTCAAAAAGCGATAGCGACTTTTTGGATTTGACAAACCACGGTATGCTTTATTTTTACATGAATAAAAAAATGCCAATGCCTTTTGTTTCATTTTATAATATTGTTTCTCCAGAATTAATAGACGATTATACAGAAACTTTTAAACCGGAAGACACACGTGTAATCCATATATCGCCTGTTATACGTCATGATGATGTTTATGTTTCACTCAGAATTCCGCAGTTATATAGAAAAATTATCCTTTCTGAAAAATATTTTGTTATGGAAAAGGATAATAATACTTATCTTATTTATGATGAAAACGGACATAAATTCAGTAATAGCGAATTAAATAGTATTGACACAATTCTTGGACAGACAAATTTAAGAAAGCTGCCTGAAGTTTGGGCCGTTTCCGGGCGAAAGTTGACTGATAAATTATCGCAAACAGATGTTAACTATTCATTAAAAAAAGAGGCAAATACTCTGCAAATCAAGTTTTCAACTGATATTAACGGAAGGACTTTTGATTATATTTATTTGGATTTTGGAAATAGTTTGGAAGCAAAGGCTAAAATTAACACAAGTCCAACGGAAGTTTCGTTTGCTTCTGATTCAGGAAAGGTATTGATTCCTTTTGATAATATTCCTTCCTGGTTATTGACTGAGAGCTTGAATACAATTGATTTCTGTTTAAACAATGAAATATCAAATGTCAGCATTAAGTTTTATAAGAGAAAGTAATATATTAAAAGACCGCTTTTATAAGCGGTCTTTTTAAATCCTTTTTGTTAAATTTTAAAGCTCATTCACGCTGTCTTGCATCCGTCCGCAAATCCACTGTCTTGCTCGCTCGCCTTTAGCAGGTCTTCGGTTATCTGCTTATATGACGCGTTGTCATAACGCAGATAAGCCTCCGCCTTCGGCTCGCTCGCGTTAAAACGTAGCGACAGGTTTCTTTTGAGCTGTAGCACCAGGAATTGATTGCCAGTTTGCAGCCATGATTTTTTTGAATGATTTTAATGCTGTATCTTCTAATTCACCAAGTTCTTCAGCTTCCATAATTAATTCTCTTAATGGAAGTAATGCTCTTTGGTCGCGAAGTACGCCTAAAGCTGCAGCAGCACCGGCTCTTACTAATTCGTTTTCTGAACGGTTTTTCATTACGTCGATTAATGCAGGAACTGCTTTTGTATCGTTTAGTTTACCCAATGAAGTTACTGCGTAAATTCTAACGTTAACCCATTCGTCATACAACATATTAATCACTTTATCAACAGCTTTTTTGTTTCCGATTTCGCCTAAAGCACGAGTTGCGTCACATCTAACGTTAACTTTTTCGTGGTCTAAAGAAGCGATTAAAGCATCAGTTGCAACATCACCGATTTCAATTAATGCATCAGTTGCTGTGATACAAACTTGAGGGTTTTCATCATTCAAAGCTTCTACAAGAGGTTCAACTACGATTTCGCCGCCTAAACGACCTAAAGCACGAGCTGCACGAACTCTTACATCAACATTTCTGTCTTCGCGTAAAGATTCGATTAAGTGAGTTGTTGCTTTGCAATCACCAAGTTCACCTAAAGCACGAGCTGCATATAATCTTACAGAACCGTTTTTGTCATGTTTTAAAACTTCAATTAAAGGTTCAACGGCTTTTGAATCACCCATTTCACCTAAAACACGAGCAGCGTTATATCTAACTTTTTCAGAATTACTAGTTTTAAGATCCATTAATAACTCTTCAAAAGATTTTTTAACTTGTTTTTTCTTGCTGTTCACACTAATTGTCATCTACTTTCCTCCGACGCTACAATAATATATTCTACACACCTATGTCTCTATAAAAAAAACTGAGAATATAATATTGCCTTTTTTACCTACTTATATTAATTTTTGTTTACAATTAACATTTATTTCAATTAATTTTCCTTTATTGAGATGTGTAGTATAATTAAATAATTTTATAAGGGTAATACTCACACTTTATATTTATAATATAACATATTTTTTGCACTAATTCTTGGGTTAGATGTATTATTTTAAAAAACGGACTGATTGTTTTTTTAATAAAACACGTGTTTCAATTATATGTCGACCAAATATGTAACAAAACTTAACATATATTACTTACTAGAGATAGTAATAATAAACTCACTGCCATGCCCAAGTTCACTGTTTACAGTAATTTCGCCCTCATGCTTTTCTATAATCTTTGAACAAATGGCTAAACCAAGTCCTGTGCCTACTCCTACTCCTTTTGTAGTATAACCGGCGGAAAATATCTTGCTGAGCTCGTTTTTGGGAATTCCTTTGCCGTTATCTTTTATCTTTATAATCAATTTATTTTTCTTAAATCCGGTTGATATTTTTATTTTGCCCTGACCTTCTATTGCCTGACAAGCATTGATTAATATATTCGTAAACACCTGGTTTAACATATTCGGAAAGCAGCGTATAATGGGGATTTCGCCGTAATCTTTTATGATTTCAATACGGTTTTTTGTTTCGTGTCTTATTAAATCAAGTGTTAAATCAAGCTCTTTATTGATATCTGCCTCTTGCAATTCGGCTTCATCTAAACGTACAAATTTTTTCAAGCTTGTAACGATATTGCTTATTCTTTGAACAGCTTCTTTGTCAATTTCATTTATTTCTTTGAGCATTTCTTTTAAATCGTCGTCTTCTATCTGCTGCAATAGTTTTGACACTATTCCGTTATTGGATTTTATTGAAGCCACAGGCGTATTAATTTCATGTGCGACACCGGCTACAAGCTGACCAAGTGATGCCATTTTCTCAGAATTTATAAGTTGGATTTGCGTTTCTTTTAATTCTTTTAGTGTTTTTTGTAGCTCTTTTACAGTTTGAACGTTTTTCTGATAAAGCTCCGCTCTTGTAATTGCGTTTGATAGTTGAGCGGAAACTGCTTCTAATATTTCTATTTCTTCATTAAGTTCACGTTTCTGATAACTTAGCAAAACTATTGCACCTGTTAAGTTTTGCATATGATATATTGGAACAATTATTCTTAGAACAGGTTGTTTAAACGGTTGGGCATTAAGGTATTCGATTAAACAATTGGATACTGAAATCTCTTTTGCTGTAATAGTTTCCATAGTATTTTCATCGAACATTATTTTTTTTATATTTTTGTGTTTTTTGTTTCCGTATGTTTCTTTAATTGTGAAAATATTTTTTTCGTATGAAGCGTAATACACTTTGTAAGCACCAAACATTACTGACAATTCTTTAAGGGTTGATTGAAGAATTTGTGATATATCCATACTTTCTCTTATAATGTTTGAAACCTTGTTTATAAGTGCAATACGAATAGCTTGACTTTGTGCCCTCTGTTTAATTTTTTGTAAATCTTCATTTTCTTCAAGCAATAAATCATATTTGGTTTTAAGTTTTTCATTTTCTTTATAAATATCATCAAGTTTGTTTTGTGCACTTACGTCTGTAAAGAAAATTATTGTATAACTTCCCTTTTTGATAGCAGTCAAATCGTAATAATAAACTCTGTTTAGGTTTGATTGATAAGAAATATGTGCAAAAAAGTTTTCTTTTGAAATAACTGCATGGTAT
>JBKUMA010000032.1:0-10392 GCA_046955055.1 Candidatus Gastranaerophilaceae bacterium | reverse complement strand
GAATAATATCTTTTTCAAGTTCTTCTGAATTAGGTCTGATTAAGAATCTTACAAGATTTGCTATACCTTCTTTTGAGCCGACAAGTGAGAATATTTCAGTTTCCGGATCCATATCAACACCGAAACGGTTCTTCATTCTTTCAGCAATTGCTTTCCTGAAGTATGGTTCTCCTTTAGGAGTTGAGTACATATGAATACCGTCTTCGTCTAAAATTTCTTTTAATCTGTCAATTAAAACTTTTGGCGGATTAGCTGTTGGAGCACCCATTGATAAAGATATAGGAGCTCTGCCTTTCTTAATTAATTCAGGCTTTAATTTTGCAGTTTGTTCTTTTAATTTGAACATTATATATGTGTCAAGTGTCATGACATCATCGTTAAATATATTTTTCATTTTCTTCCCTTTCGTCAATTTATTCGGTCATCATGTGCATAGGACCTTCTAAAGATGCTGTTACAAACTGTTTAGTATAAGGATTATCCTGTTTAAGCATTTCATCAGGAGTACCTTCAAAAACAATTTTGCCGTCATACAGCATTATAACTCTGTCTGCTGTTCTTTTAATTGTTGACATTTGGTGTGTGACAACAACTGATGCAGCATGAGTTTCATCCTTGAGCCTTACAATATAATCTTCAATCAATGTAGATGAAATCGGGTCTAAGCCTGATGTTGGTTCATCATACAATATGGAGTTAGGCTCGGTAACTATGGCTCGTGCAAAACTTACGCGTTTTTGCATACCGCCTGAAAGTTCTGAAGGAAATTTATTTTCTATACCTTTTAAGCCAACCATTTCAAGTTTTTCGGCAACTATATTTTTTATTTCATCTTCTGAATATTTATTTCTCAAATCTTTTCGTTCTCTTAGAGCAAAAGATATATTTTGGGCAACATCAAGTGAATCGAATAATGCTGAATATTGAAATACCATTGCGATATCGCCTTCTGAAGTTATGATTTCTCCGCTGTCAGGTGTGATAAGTCCGCAGATTAATTTAAGTATTGTACTTTTGCCGGAACCTGAAAAACCTACTATGGCTAAAGCTTCGCTGTCGTTAACTTTAAAAGAAACGTCATCGATTACCCGTTTATCACCAAATGTTTTTACCAGATTTTTTACTTCTATACTCATGACTCTACCTTCTATTGTACACCTTTAAAAGAAAAATGCTATAGCAAAGAACATATCAATAATTACTATTGCTACAAAAGACCACACAACTGCTTTTGTGGTCGCTTCACCAACGCCTTTTGCACCGCCTTTTGCATAGTATCCGCAAGAACAGCTGATTAAAGCTATAGTTGCTCCGAAACAAACAGCCTTGGCAAGACTTACGCTTAAATCTTTCATATAAATGCCAAGCCATGCAGAATCAAAAAACGCTCTATATCCCAAATCAGCCGATAAATCAGCAGTTACAGCACCTGTTAATACACCAAACACTGATGCAATAATTACAACAAATGGCATCATTATCATTCCTGATAAGACTCTTGGAACAAACAAATACTGTACAGGGTTAACTTTTAATACCTCTATTGCGTCAATTTGTTCTGTTACCCGCATAGTTGCTATTTCTGAAGCTATAGAAGAACCTATCATAGAAATTATTGCAAATCCTGACATAATTACTGCTAATTCTCTTACGATAAGCATTGTCATTAAAAGACCTACAAAATTTCCGCCGCCTTGCTTAACCATTTCATTGGCAACCTGAGATGCAACGATAACTGAAGTCATTCCAACAATTGAAAGTGTTATGGGAAGAGAACTTACGCCAAATCTGTCGCATTGATAAATAAGTTCTTTTATATCCAGTCCGCCTTTAAATATAAACTTTAAAACATCAATTGCATTTTGGGTAATCTTTCCGAGAGTATCTAAAAATGAAACAAATTGTTCGGAAATCCCTGTAAAAATCTTATATGTAGCAGATTGTTTATAATACTTTTGTAATATTCCCATTGCATAATTATACATAAGATTTTAATTAAATGCAATTTATATTGATATATATACAAAAAAATGCTATAATAAAAAACAGGATTGATAGGAGGAGAAATTATGAAAAATTTATTTGTTAATATCAGTAGTACCGGGGGGGGGGCAGATTTTTAAGCTCCTATAAAGCCTTTACTTTATCAGAAGTCTTAATCACTCTTGGCGTAATTGGTATAGTTGCAGCAATGACTATGCCTGTTTTGATATCAAATTATCAAAAACGAGTTTTAGTTAACCAGCTTAAAGCTGTATACACAGAGCTTTATAATGCTATAAAGATGGCGGAAGTTGATTACGGCGATACAAGTTCGTGGCAGTATTTTGATGAGAATTTATCGGTAAAACAAAATTCATGGAATTTTACAAATACTTATCTGGCACCTTATTTTAAAAAGGTTGATTTATATCAGAGTGATAAGTTGATAAATTGTAAGGACACTGTTTATAGAAAACCAGATGGGAGTGTTGTTTCTTGTACGGGTGTTTTCGGATTTTGTGAAACATGTTCATCATCAGACAACAGTAATATGGTGCAAATTCATCTTCCAAGCGGAGCAATAATTATACCTCTTGTCAGGAAGACAGGAACTGATATTAACGGTTTTTATACAGAACAAGTAGAAATTGATGTGGATACAAATGGTTACAAAGGCCCTAATGTTTTAGGAAGAGATATATTTAGATTGCAAATGGGGCGTCTGTCAGGGTATAAACTTTTAGGAACAGGAAATCAGAACCACTCTAGAACAATTATGCTGAGAGAGTGCGAGAGGGATTATATATATTCATGTGCCGGTCTGATAATGT
The DNA here is from genome assembly GCA_046955055.1 of Candidatus Gastranaerophilaceae bacterium. Classification (GTDB taxonomy): domain Bacteria; phylum Cyanobacteriota; class Vampirovibrionia; order Gastranaerophilales; family Gastranaerophilaceae; genus JBKUMA01. The sequence goes on along the minus strand of JBKUMA010000032.1, from coordinate 7,579 downwards.
CAGATGGCTGGGAAATAAGCAGCGATTACCCATGGTAGCAATTAGGTTTTAAATTTGCTTAGATGCAGGCTTTATGCTATTATTAATCTATGATTGAACTACTCATTCTATATGTATTATTAAAAAGAGATTTAACTATGTATGCTGTTCAAAAGCATATTAATGAGAACTTCGAACCATATACCAAGCCAAGCTTTGGAGCAATTAAGCCTGCACTAAGAAGACTTGAGGAAAATGGATTTATAACCTCTCGCAAAATGTTGTCTGACGGAGGAAAGCTTTCAATCTTCTATACAATTTCAAAGCTGGGAAAAGAAGAACTGAAACGGCTTTTGTTAGAGGATATGAGCGAAAATCCGCTTCAATTTCTTTCTAATGCAAGGATAAAGCTTTCTTGTGCGGGTGTCCTTGATTTTGAGGAAAGGAAAAGATTATTCTTTAATATAAAATCTCTGGCAATGCAGCATAAGTTTAATACAGAAAATATGCTTAATGATGAGTATAATCAGTATAATTTTTATCAAAAAATTATTTTGGATAATGCACTTTGTGAATATAAAAATTTTGCAGCAATTATAGAAGGTCTGGAAAAAGATAATGCCCGCAATAGTAAGTGATGTTTTAAAAGATTCAATAGCAGAAGAACTGGAAATAAAGCCAGGTGATGAAATTGTATCAATTGATGATACTAAAATGCTTGATATGATTGACTATAATTTCTTATGTAAGTCAGACTTTATAACTATTGAGGTTAAAAAAACTGACGGTGAAGTTGAAGTTATAGAAATTGAAAAAGATTACGATGATGATTTGGGAATAGTTTTTGAAAGTGCTGTGTTTGATAGAGTCAAACCCTGTTTAAATAAATGTATCTTTTGCTTTGTAGATCAGCAGCCAAAAGGCTTGAGAGATACTTTATACATAAAAGATGATGATTACAGATTATCATATTTGCAGGGAACATATATTACTTTGACTAATTTAAAAGACGAGGATAAAGAACGTATAAAAAGAATGCACCTTGGACCTTTTTATATTTCTGTACATACTACTAATCCTGAATTACGTGTTAAGATGTTAAGAAATCCAAATGCAGGAAAAGCATTGGAAAACTTAGAATGGTTCAGAAAAAATAAAATTCCGTTTCATGCTCAAATTGTTCTTTGCCCCGGCTACAATGATGGTGTTGAATTGGAAAGAACTTTATCTGATTTGGCTAAATTAAAGAATACAGTATTGTCTGTTGCGATAGTTCCGGTCGGCATCACACAATTCAGGCAAGACGAACTTGTGCAAGTGGATAAAAAGACTGCAATTGAAACTCTTGATATAGCATCAAAGTATAAAAGAGTTTGCTGTTCTGATGAATTTTTCCTTTTAGCGGAACGAGATATTCCGCCTGCTAAGTATTACGGAAGTTTTTCACAATTGGAAGACGGAGTCGGTGCATTGAGAATGCTTCTTGATGACTTTAAATTACAAGAGTTACCTGATAAACTTTCTAAACCGTTAAAACTTTCGTTTGCAACGGGGTATGCTGCAAAGTATGCTATTGAAAAAATAGCAAAAAGAATGAATAAAATAAAAAAATTGTCAGTTACGGTTAATCCTGTTAAATCTGAATATTGGGGACAGGATATTACTGTTGCAGGTTTGATAACCACTGATGATTTGATAAATACTGTAAAAGAATTAGACACTGATTTGGTAATTATTCCTTCAGTAATGCTAAAACCATATTCACAGGATTTTCTTGACGGCAAAACTCTTTCTTACGTTAAAGAAAAGGCCGGGAAAGAATTCTTTGTTGTGAAAGATATTTATTCAATGAAAGAGATAGTAGAATATTTACACAATTTTGTGTAAATTTAAAGGAGTTGAATTATGAAAAAATCATTAATCAAAAATGCCTTAAAATTCATGCAACACCCAAATTACATGAATCAAAGCGTTCGTGCACAATTGACACAGAGTGACAACGTCCGTAATATCGGGGGGGGGCGGAAATTTAAAGCTCCAGCAAGCTTTTTCGACCACTTGTAATTTTAGTAAAAACAGTTATAATGGTGATATGGAATATCACGTTAAAAGGTATGCTTTTACTCTGGCTGAAGTTTTAATTACCCTTGGCATAATTGGTATAGTTGCAGCGATGACTATGCCATCACTTATCCAAAATCATCAAGTAAAAAGTACTGTATCAAGACTAAAAAAAGTAAATTCTGTTTTAAATCAAGCTTATCTTTTTATTAGACAGAATGATGGAGAATTTCAAGATTGGTATACTGGTGATGCTCCGAATTTTCTTTTTTATAAATATGAATATAATATCCAGGGACTTGAAAAATTTGCTAAATATATGAAACCTGTTAAGCTTTGTACAAGCGGAACATCTTGTAATCCATCAGGCACTAAGTATTTAAGCGGAAATAAATGCCATGACTTAGATTCTAATTATCCATCAATGGAACTGCCTGACGGTACTATAATTTATTATGCTAACTATTTCTCTGATTGCGGAACCTCTGTCGGACAGCTTCATGAACGATTGTGCGGGTATATATACGTTGATATAAACGGAAAAACTAAACCTAATACAATAGGTAAGGATGTTTTTTGTTTCCATATGGCAAAAAATTATATAGTCCCCTGTGGAATAGAAGGTGATCCGCAAAAGCCTTTCAGTCCTGCAGATGATATTTACAGTGGTAATGACGCTTGTACTTTGACAAATGGCGGTGGCGGATGTACAGCTTGGGTTTTGCATAACGAAAATATGGATTATTTGAAGTGTGCAGATAAATTATCTTGGGATGGAAATAAAACATGTAATGAAGAAAGTTCAGATAATTAGTGAGGAATTATAAATGAATAAAAGTTTTAGAAATACTTGTAGAATGCACATGGTTAAGTTAGACAATAATCGTAAAACAGCGTTTACTCTGGCTGAGGTCTTAATCACTCTTGGCATAATTGGTGTTGTTGCAGCAATGACTATGCCAACAATTATTGGGAAAACTCAAAAGACAACAATTGAAAATCGTCTCAAGCATTTTTATTCTACAATAAATCAGGCTGTAGCACATGCAGAGGTTGAGTATGGAGACAAAACTGAATGGGATTTGCCTGCTGCTGATCCTACGGGTGAAACAATGTTTGCATGGCTAGAAAAATATATTATACCTTATATAAAGGTCGTAAGGGTTGATAAAAAGTGCTATGGTAACAACCCTTGTTTGTATTTTGAGGATGGAAGTAAAATTTTGGTGTCAATTCCTGATTTGCTTGTATACTATCCTGTAGCAAAAAGTAGAGGCAATATAAGAGGAAAAGATTGTTTTTCTTTTATGTTTATTCCTTCAGGTGTGGATCATCCATTAGGAAAAGGCAAAGGTGTAGAACCTTATGCAGGTATTGCTAATGAAGGCGGAACTGATTTGACTACCGGATCTTATGGATGCCGTTCTCAAAACACTGCCTGTATAGGAGGTGAACTTTTGAATATGAATTGTACAAGAATGATTATGGAAAACGGATGGAAAATTCCTGAAAATTATCCTATTAAGTTTTAACAAAAAAGCTCCGATTTAGTAACCGGAGCTTTTTTATTTTTATTAATATCTTGCCAAATATCTGTCAATTTCCCATTTAGAAACATAAGTTCTGAATGAATCCCATTCTTTTGTTTTAGCAGACATAAATTCATTAAAAATATGATCGCCAAGTGCTGCTCTTGATACAAGTGATTTATCGAAATAGTCAAGTGCTTCTGCCAAGCTTCCAGGCAAAGAATCTATTCTTTGTTTTTTGCGTTCTTTTGTTGTTAATTTATAAATGTTGCTTTCAACAGGAGCCGGCGGATCAATTTTGTTTCTAACACCGTCAAGGCAAGCTTCAAGAATAGCTGCAAAAGCTAGATAAGGGTTGCAAGCCGGATCCGGTGAACGAAGTTCTACTCTCGTTGCATTTCCGCGTTTTGCAGGAACTCTTAATAATGCACTTCTGTTTGCAAGTGACCAAGCCAAATATACAGGAGCTTCATATCCCGGTACTAAACGTTTAAAGCTGTTAACTGTAGGGTTTAGAATAGCTGTAATGCTCTTTACGTGTTTTAACATACCACCTATTGAGTATTTTGCAATATCTGATAATTGGTATTCTGCTTTTTCGTCAAAGAAGGCGTTTTTACCGTCTTTAAATAATGAAACATTGCAGTGCATACCTGAACCGTTAATGCCGTATATAGGTTTAGGCATAAATGTCGCATGAAGATTATGCTTAGCTGCAATTGCCTTAACAGCAATTTTAAAAGTCGCAACGTTGTCAGCAGCACTTAAAATATCAGTATATCTGAAATCAACTTCGTGCTGTCCGTCTGCAACTTCGTGGTGTGAAGCTTCAATATCAAATCCCATTTCTTGAAGAGTTAAGACGATGTCAGAACGAACATCTTCTCCTAAATCTTCCGGACCTACATCATAATATCCGGCACGGTCTTGGGTTGTTGTTGTAATATTTCCGTCTTTATCTTTAGCAAAAAGGAAGAATTCAGCTTCTGGACCGATGTTCATAGAAAAGCCCATTTTTTCAGCTTCTTTCATAACTCTTTTTAAGTTGCATCTAGGGCAGCCTTCGAAAGGTGTTCCGTCAGCGTTGTAAATATCACAAATCAATCTTGCTGAATTAATGCCGTCTTTGTCTCTCCAAGGTAAAAGCTGGAATGAGTTTTTGTCAGGATGGAAAAACATATCCGAAGTTTCAATGCTTCTGAAACCTTTGATTGAAGAACCATCGAGCATAATTTCATTGTTCAAAATCTTTTCAATATGCTGAGAAGGAATAGTCATATTCTTGACCTGACCGTTTATGTCAACGAACTGTAGTTTTATGAATTTGATATTATATTCTTTAATAAAGCCTTTAATATCTTCTTCTGTAAAATCTCTGTTGTCTAAGCGAGTGTGCATAAATTCTTTCATCTTAGTCCTCTTTCCTTCTAACTGTTTCTTAATTATTCATTTAACTTTTCTATTAGAATACTTTTTTCAAAAAAGGTCAAGGGTTTGTATATTAAGATTACATAAAGGTGTGCACATAGTCATTGTTTGCGAAATGTGAATTTTTTATTAATAATAGAGTTATTTATATTAAATTTAAGGGAATATATTATATAAAGGGGGTATATTAATTTTTGTGCATAAAAATTATGGCTTTAAGCCCTAATTTAAAATTTATTATGAATTTCTGAAAGCCTTAATATTCAATGATTTAAAGAGATTTGTAAATAAATGTAAAGAAATACATATGATATAGCAATTATATACTTTAAAAATACTTTATTAATATGTAAGCGATACACAAACAATAAAACGAATTAAATAAACACGAGATATAAAACATACACACTTACTATTTACACTACCTACTACACACTAACCTTCTACACACACGAGGAATTACTAAAAGAATTCCAAACTCTATCGAAAGATAGGGTTTTTTTTTGTGAGCACGCCACTATACCTAACACATTTTGCTTTGGAACGATTTAAATTTTAGGAAAAGGGTAAGGTTAGCAATATGGTGGAAACACTGTATCAATATATTCCTGATAATTTTCTGGTTCAAAAAATCCAATCGAAAATTCTGCACAGTTGTAACCTAATTGCTGTGCATCCGGCACTTCTAAAGGCGGTCCTGCCGGAGTGGAACGTGCAGGGTTTTTAGGGGTAGAAATTACGCCTGTACTTCTTAAAAGAGTTATTAAAAGAGAATTTCCTTTTACTTCATATTCTGTTAAACCTTTAGTTATTACTCCGAAGCCCTGTGCACCAACATATCTCTGCATAGGTGCAAAGCTGGTTTTAGTTTCAATTCCTCGAACTTTTGGAAGATGTTGACGCATATCATAATCGGGATCAAAATGACGTTCGATAATAGAATTTAAGTCTTCTGAGTAAGTTTTATATATAGGTTCTGAAAGACTGAATTTTACCTGCCATAGGTGATTTTTAAGTTTGTTGTCCCATTCAATGGCAAAATTAACAAGGTTTTCGCCATATGTTACTTTAACATCAAAAAAGTCTGTTTTTATAATATTGTTTTTAAATGACAATATTTGGGCAGTTTCTCCTTTGTCATCCGCTAACGGACCGTAGTTGTATGTATCACCGTCGTCTATAAATCTTACAAATTCAATCTCTGTGTTATTTGCAAATAGTCTGCCGTCAATAAAATTTAACTTAATGCCGGTTATTCTATCAGGTTTCTTTTTAAGCGTGTAGATTGTCGTGTAATCTTCTGTAATAGGTATTCTTTGGGTATCATAAAGAATTTTGTTATCAAATCCGCCTTTTTGTGATATCACTTCATAACCTTCAAGGATTTGAGTGCTTTCCATAATTGGAGTAAGAAAACTATGTTCAAGGCGTAATTCTTCTATTATTGTTTTTGCAATCTGAAGTATTTTTTCATATCTTGTAATATTTTCTCTGTGTGTTAAATCTGTAGAACATCCGCATATGCCGTCATGAGCCTGATTTTTTAATAAGAGTTTGTATGCGTATTCAATTATAGTTTCGTATTTGCTGCCGTATTTTTTTTGTAATTTATCAGCTTGTTCAAGCATATATGTGCATTCAGTATTATATTGTTTAATTTTTGTTCTTGCAGAGTAAGAGCCGGGAAGAATAAAAGTTTTGCTGTTATCTCTTAATTCATCATTCCATTCAAACTTTTTAAAATTGTCTTTTACAAGTTCAAAGTACTCAAATGGTGAAGAAAGTGTTATTTCATAATCATTTAATAGTTCATTAACTTTTGCAATTTGTTCTGAAATGTCCTTTTCAATTCCCAAATGGTCAGCACCAATCGGAAGAAGTAAAACATTGGTTGATTTTTCTGCGATTTTGTCAAGATTATCTTTAAGCCATTTAGCTTTTTTTTCTATATTCATAGTAGCCGAAAAAATGTCCATAAAGTATCCGCGAACCAGATTAACCGTATTTATGCCATTAAAAGTGAATTCTGACGGAATATCGCCGCATCCTCTCCATACCATACATTTATCGATGCCATATTTTTTAAATATCAACGGGATGTTTTTGCTGTGTCCGAAAGTATCTGCAAGATATCCTATAAAATCAGTGCAGCCAAATTCTCTAGAAATTTTGAGTCCTATTTCAAGATTTTTTTCAAAGGCTGTTTTATCAGTCAAAAATTCATCTACCAAAGTAAAACAAGGACCGATAAAAAGTTTTTTGTTTTCAATAAATTTGCGAATTTCTTCTTCTTTTTCTGGTCTTATTTCAAGGTAATCAAGTAATGCCGAAACCTGTCCGTCAAAATAAAATGACGGAATTTTGTTGTCTTCTAAAAGTTCCAGAACATTATCAAAGACTCTTAAAAGTCTAAGTCTAAAAACTTCATATTCTCTATACCATTCTCTATCCCAGTGTGTGTGCAGGTAAGCAATTACTTTTTTCTTCATATTTAATTTTTATCATGTATGTGTATTGTTGGCAAAGAGTTAATAAAAGTAAATATTGAAATGTAGCATTAAAAGTGTTATACTAGTATACGG
>JBKUMA010000031.1:0-10443 GCA_046955055.1 Candidatus Gastranaerophilaceae bacterium | reverse complement strand
TTTAATAGTTATAATTGTTACTCTACTGACAACAGTTCTAAGTTTCATAATGTTAGTAAAAGAATATAGATTAAATGAAGATTATAGAAAAATAAATGTACTTCCGGCTAATTCTTCTTCTAATGATTTATTGAAAAGGATTATAATAAATAATAAAATATCTAAATTAAAGCATTTCTATATTTTAATTGATGATACTCAAAAGAATTGTGTGAATAGGTTTATTTTTGTTTATTCAATGCATGAATTAGGAAAGGTTCAGGATTATCGCAATGAAATAAAAGAGACAAGATATTACTGCGAAAAGGCAGAAATGGACTTTTCTATGCTTCAATATAGAAGCATTTCTCAAGATATTGATCCGGTTTTATCAGAAATAATTTCTCTTTTGAAGAGAAATTGTAAATTGAGAAATGAAATTGTTAATTTATTGTATGAAAATGATAAAAATGATATAAAAATAAAAGGATTTAACAATCAAATTAATAACAACCAAAAAGAAGCAGAAGTATTATATAATAATCTTTATAATAAATTATAAATAGGACTGGAGCAAAGGAATGATAAATAAAAATTTAAAAATTGATGAAAATAAATGTATTCACTGTGGATTGTGCATAAATGATTGTATTGCAAATTCATTGGAGTTTGGTGAAAATAAAATTCCGAGATTTGCACAAGGTGGTGAAAACAGATGTATTAAATGCCAGCATTGTCTGGCGATTTGTCCTGTTGGTGCTCTATCTATTTTGGATAAAAATCCTGATGATTCAAATCTTGTTTTGAAAGAATACAATTCTGATGAACTTTTGAATTTAATTCAATCCAGAAGAAGTGTAAGAAAATTTAAGTCTGAAAATGTTGAATCTGATAAGTTAGACAAGATTAAAAATATGATTAATTGGGTCCCAACAGGTTGTAATTTCCATAAACTTTATTTTTCTTTTATAGATGATATTGATACAATGAACGAATTCAGAGATTATGTGAATGCAAAAATTATTAATATAATTACTAAGACACCTGTTAAAGGTTTGATGAATAAGTTTTCAAGTTATAAAAAGGCGTTTTTAAACGGCGAGGATGTGATTTTCAGAAAAGCTCCGCATATGGTTGTAGTTTCAGTACCTGTGAATGCTCCTTGTGCAAATATTGATCCTGTAATTGCATTGAGTTATTTTGAATTGTATGCCGATAGTTTGGGCTTGGGAACTTTATGGTGCGGTTTTGGACAGATTTGTTTGCAGGCGTTTCCGGAATTGTGTGAGTATTTAGAAATTCCTGAAGGTTACAAACCGGGCTATGTAATGCTTTTTGGCAATCCTGATGTGCATTATACAAGAACTACGCAGCCTGAACCTTATGATTGTGTTTCGGTTAAGAAAAAAAGCTTTAAAAAGCTGTCGTTGGGTCGTAAAATCAAGCGTTATATGTGGAATTTCACTCGATAGCTATTAATCTAGTTTTCTTTTGAATGTCCAGCCGGCAAGCGATAAAGTTAGTATTGCTATTAATATAAGAGGAATAATGTTGCCCAATACATCCATTGGCTCCATGCCTTTTAAGAAAATACCTTTGCTCAAAGTCATAAAGTATTTGATAGGATTTAACATATCAATTTTTTGTAAAATCATTGGCATATCTTCTACCGGTGAAACAAAACCTGACATAATTACAGCAGGCATTTGGAAAGTAAATACGCCTAATATGGCTTGCTGCTGAGTTTTGCAAAGCGAGGATATAAATAATCCGACGCCGACTATTGAAAGAAGTGAAATTACTGTTGATAACAGGAACAAGCCAAGCGATCCTGAAAATGGTATTTTAAAGAAATAAACAGCCATAAATGTCATAAAGCAGGTTAATATTATAGAAATAACCAGAGGCGGAATTGTTTTGCCGACAAGTATTTCAAAAGATGTCAAAGGACTTACTATAAGCTGGTCAAAAGTTCCAAGTTCTCTTTCTCTTGCTATAGACATAGCTGTGAGCAGTATTGATATCACCAGTGCAAGCATTGTTATCAAAGATACAAGCAAAAACCATTTATATTCAAGGTTCGGGTTAAACCAGTTTCTTACAACAAGGTTTATATTCGCACCGTTTGTTGGAGCTATTTCGTTACTGTAGGCACTTATTATCTGGCTTGCGTAGCCGTTTGCAATAGATGCTGTGTTTGTTTCTCTGCCATCAACTATTATTTGAACATATGTCGGCTTTTTTGCATATATGTTTTTAGAAAAATCGTTGTTGATTTCCATTGCTATTTGAATTTTTTTTGTTTCTAAAAGATGCCTAATATCATGTTCATTTTGAACATGGTTTACATCTCTAAACCATTTGGAATGTTCAAAACGTGATATAAGTTCGCGTGATTCAACAGTATTATTTCTATCCAAAACAGCCATGTCAATATTTTTGATTTCTAAAGTAAGTGCATTGGCAAAAATGAATAGTTGCAGAAGCGGTGGAATTATAATAAGACCTCTGCTTTTAGGGTCTTTCCATATCGCCAGAAATTCTTTTTTTATAAGTGCAAGAATTCTTTTAAACATTTTTATTGCTCCGTATTTTTTTGACAAGTTTATGCAAAACAGATTTGTCTGATGGAGCTGCAACGCTCCTTTCTAACCTTACCTGAGTATTATTATAAATTGCTATGAAAAGGAGTATGCCAAGAATAAACAGGTATAAAGAATTTACAATTACAATTTCGGGTATTGTTCCTGCCATAAATTCACTCTGGATAAAAGATACAAAGTATCTTGGAGGAAGAAGTCTTGTCAGCCATTGGAAAAATACAGGCATGGAGTTTATCGGATAAATTAATCCTGATAACATAAGTGCAGGCAAAAACCCCATTGCTATTGCTGCTTGACTTGCAAGAAATTGGTTTTTAAATCGTGTGGAAATCATAAGTCCTATACCTAAACATGTAAAAAGGAATAATGCACTCACACCAAAAAGAATAAATATATTTCCTCTGAATGGTATTTTGAAAACAACAATACACATAAATACGTTGAAAGCCATTGATATCATTCCAAGGATAAAATATGGAATGTATTTACTCAATACAATATCAAATTTTTTAACCTGAGTACTTAGCAAAGCTTCCATTGTTCCGCGTTCCCATTCACGTGCAATAACCAATGCTGTCAAAAGCATTCCTATGAGAGTCATTGTGATTGCAAGCGAACCGGGAAGAATAAAGTAATGGCTGTTTATGTCCTGGTTATACCAAAATTTTGTTTCAGAATTTATCAAAGGCATTTTTGCTGCATATTTGAATTTGCTAACCGGCAGCCATTGATTTATGACAGCGAGAGGATACATTTGAACGTAGTTTGCAGTATTTACTTCGCTTCCGTCAGTGATAACAAGCAAATCAGCACTCTGGTTACGTGAAAGACGTTTGGAAAAGTCGTTTGGTATAATAATTGCTCCGCGTAGTTTGGATTTAATAATATCTCTGTACATCAAGTCTTTGTTTTCATAAACGTGAGAATCAATGTATTTGCTCTGGTTAAAAGATTTTATGAGCGTAGTTATTTCAGGGTTTGCATCATCATTTTTAATCCCCATTGAAACCTTTACTGTATCCATATTTACGCCATACATATACAAGAATAAAAGCATTAACGGCAAAACAAACGCGATTAAAATACTTGACGGGTCGCGTACTATTTGGAAAAATTCTTTTTTTATAAGTGCCGAAAGTATTGTCATTAGCTTTCCTCTTTATTATTTTCTTTTGCGTCGCTTTCTTCTATAAGTTTTATAAAAGTATTTTCCATATCAGAAGCACCGGCTTTGTCTTTAAGTTCTTGAGGTGTACCGATTGCTATTGTCTGACCTTTATAAAAAAGACTTATTCTGTCACAGTATTCCGCTTCATCCATAAAGTGTGTTGTTACAAGGACAGTAACTCCTTTTTTGGCAAGAGAAGTTATGTGATTCCAGAACTCTTTTCTTGTTATAATATCAACGCCTGATGTAGGTTCATCCAGGAATAATATCGGCGGATTGTGAATAACCGCACAGGCAAGCGAAAGACGTTGTTTGAAACCGAGCGGAAGTTCTGCAGCTTCCTGATCAAGATAAGGTTCAAGCCCGAATACTTCAATCATTTCAGGAATTCTTTCATTTCTTTGTCTTAAACCTATACCGTAAACGCCTGCAAAAAATTCTAAATTTTGTTTGACGCTAAGATTTCCGTAAAGTGAAAATTTCTGTGCCATATACCCTAGATGTGAACGTGCCTTTGAAGGATTACTTTTTATATCAATCCCCATAATTTTTGCAGTTCCGCTTGTAGGAGTTGCAAGACCGCACATCATTTTGAACGAGGTTGACTTGCCTGCACCGTTAGGTCCTAAAAGTCCAAATATTTCGCCTTTGTTTATGCAGAAGGAATTATTTTTTACGGCATAAAAATCTCCGTATTTTTTTACTAAATCATCTGCTTCTACAGTACAAGTTAAATCAAACTGTGGAAGTTCAAAGTTTTTGGCGATTAACGATTCTTCTTTTTTGTATCCGCCCATAAGTTCAATAACTTTTTCTTCAAAACCTTTAGGTGTGTCGCTGAGTTCATAAGGTTTGCCGTTAAAAATAACTTTTCCTGAATGCAATACCACAGCTTCATCAAAACTCTGTGCTTCATCAAGATATGCTGTAGACCAGAGCACTGTCATATTTTCAGTCATTGACTCTCTGACCATTTTCATCAACTCTCGTCGTGAAATAGGGTCAACGCCGACAGAAGGTTCGTCTAGAACAAGAAATTCAGGTTCGCCTAAAAGTGCACAGGCTAAACCGAGTTTTTGTTTCATACCTCCTGACAATGCACCTGCAAGCCTGTCTTGAAATCTTTCCAAATCTGTGAACTTTAACAGTTTAGCAAAATCATGCTCTACGTTTTTTAAATCAGCATACAAATTAAGGTTTTCAATAACTGTTAAATCTTCGTATAGCCCAAATTTTTGCGGCATATAACCGATTTTAGGATTTAATTCATCTTTTTGTGTTGAAGGATTAAGACCCAAAGTTGTGATTTCTCCGCTGTCTGGAGCCATTAGGCCGATTATCAGTCTTATTAATGTTGTTTTGCCGGAAGCATCAGCACCTATAAGACCGGTAATTTTACCTTTTTCAATGTTTAGGCTCAAATCATCTATAGCAGTTACTTTGCCGAAAGTTTTTGTTATATTTTTAATTTCAACAGTGTTAGACAATTTTATTCAACCTTTTCCTTGTATTCTTTTTCACCAATCTTAATTTTGATTGTTGTAGGCATTCCTTGTCTTAAATATTCATCAATGTCATAGACATAAACTCTTATTCTGTAAACCAAATCTGTTCTTAAATCTTCTGTCTGAACTGTTTTTGGTGTGAATTCTGCAACCGGTGAAATATATCCTACCCAGCCTGTGTATTCACGATTTTTGCCGGTTTTTGGATTAACACTGTCTGTTAGAACACGTGCTTTCATACCGTATTTGATGTTTCCTAAATCTGTTTCTGAAATATATGCTCTTATCCAGATAGGTTTATTTTTTGAAAGTGTATAAATAGGCTGGCCGATAGTCACATTGGCACCAGGCTCTTGAACACGAGAAGTTATAATGCCGTCTTCAGGTGCAAAAACTTGTGTGTAATCAAGTTTGTTTTTGGCATCTGTTTTTGATGCAACAGCTGAGTCATATGAAGCTTTAGATTCGTTTTTTGTATTGAGTAAAGTGTCGCAGTCTTGAGGTGAAATAGTTCCGTCAGTGCATAGCGGTGCTTGTCTTTCATATTGTGAAGCAGCGTTTATGCTTATAGCTTTTGTTTTTTCAACTTCTGCCGAATTTTTTTCATATTGTGCTTTGTAATCTCTTTCATCCATTACAGCAACAAGTTCGCCTTTTTTAACGCTGTCGCCTTCTTCTTTAAGCATGTCCTTTATTCGTCCTGCGACTTGAAAACTCAAATCTACCTGACGTATTTCTATGTTACCGTAAAGTGTTATTTCATCTTTTACAACTTTGCGGTTTTCGTAAATATACCATCCGCCAAATGCGATGAGTATTAAAACAAGCAATATTAAAATCTTTTTCTTCATAATTTGCCTCCAACAGCTTTATATAAGGTTAAGTAATCAGCAATACGCTGGGTTTTAGTTTGGGTTTGGTTTTGTTCAATATTCAAAAGTCTTTCTTGTTCTGATAAAAATTCCGGATATGAGATTACACCTTGGGATAGTTTCTTTCTCATATCCAGAAAGTCACGTTTCTGCAGATTTAAGTAGGTGATGGTGTTATTATCCACATTAGTATCATATTTTATTATGCAAAGTGCGTCGTTAACTTCTTTTACGGCAGTTAAGTCGGTTTGTCTGTAGGTTTCGAATAATTGCTCATAGCGTGCTTTTTGTATTCTTAAATTGGCAACTTTCATACCGCCTTTGAAGATATCTTGTGTTGCACCTGCAAGGATTGCTGCAAGAGATGACTGCCAGCTGAAGAAGGTTCCAGGTGCAATTGTGTTAAATAACCAGAGCCCTGTAATATTAAATGAAGGCAGAAATTCTTTTCGTGCAACGCGTATATCAATTTTTGCTTTTTCTAAGTTTGCTTCCGCTGCCATTACATCAGGTCTTGAAAATATAACGTCTGATGAAGCTTGAGAAGGAATTTCACTTTTGTAGTCGAAATTATCAAATGAAGAACGCTGAATATCGCATATGCAAGACGGTGATAGCCCTGTAAGTACGGCAAGTTGTGTTAAAACAGTAGTGCGGTTTTTGTTATATGTTTCTAAGTTGTTCTTAGCAGTTTCAAGTTCTTTTTTTACAGAATTTAATTGAGTATTATCAATTACACCGCGGTGGTATTTTTTTTGTTCACGAGAAAGCTGGTCTTGTTTTACCGCAACAATTCTTTCCTGCAATTCAACAAGTTTGTCATATTGCAAAAGATTTAAATATGCAGTCGCTGTATCGCTTGCAAGAGCTATATAAATAGCTTTTTCTTCAAACTTTGCAGCTTCGTAGGCTTTTTTTACGGATTTTGTCTTATCTCTGTTTTTTAAAAAGAAATCAGGTTCATAACTCAACATAAAAGGCAGAATAAAAGCATTAGATTTTAATTGAAAATTATCAAGTTTCGGAATATGCAAACCTGCATAATTTGCACTGACATTCAAATGCGGAAGTTCTTGTCCGAAAGAGTATTTTATATTTTGTCTGTATTCTTCAACCTGCCAGCTTGCTTTTCTTGCGTCATGATTGTTTTTGATTGCTTCGCAGATATAAAAACTTAGATATTCGTCGTCAAAGCGTGACCAAAAATCCATGTTTACATATTCTGTTTTTTCTTTCACATCAAGCGGGTTAACTTTTTTCTTTTTAAAAGAAAAAGCCATAGCCTGTGAATTGATTAGGAAAATCATTGTGATTGCAAGGGCAATAAATCTTTTCATAATTCCGCTACCTCAAATTCTTTATCCAAATTATCTCTGATTTTTTTCATAACCTTTTTAACAGCTTCTTGTTCTTCTTTGCTTATGCCTTCCATAGCTCTGTTATGAAGTTTTAATATGATTTCATTTATTTTTTCAACGAGTTCGGAACCCTTTTTAGTAATGGATAAAATTTTCACTGCTCTGTTATTTTTAATATCCAAAACTCTGTTAATATATTTTTTATTTTCCAAAACATCCAGCATTCTGCTGAGGTTAGATTTGTCTTTAAAAAGTATTTCTGCCGCTTCTTGCTGTGTAAGTTTATCAAATACAGAAAGAAGTTTAAGAATAATAAACTGGTCAACAGTTATGTCTACTTTTGCTTTTTTAAATACTGCAGCACCTTTGCCTCTATATTTGTATGTAGTAAAAGCAATGTGCGGAATCATGTAAATGTTAATTCCACTCGTTTTATCAATATCTAATTCCATAATTCAATCCTCTGGTTGTGGTGCAAATTGGTTGTTGTAACAACCAATATACAATATGGAATAAATTTTGTCAAGTTTCTATAATTATTCAGCATATTTTCTGGTCATAACAATATTACCTCTTTCGTCATAACCATTACTATTAATCCAGTGGGCAATTAGTTTTCCGTCTGGTGTATATATAAAAGTTTCTCCCTTTGAAATACGTAAACTCTTGTTAACAATTTTCCCTGTTATATCAAATTTGCACGATTTGTACGGGTAAATTTCGCTTTCTTTTTTTTCTATGTACAATAAACTTCCGTCATTTTTGTAATAATACACATTCAATCTGTCATTGAAATACATTACAGCATAAGTTCCGTCGGAAAACATTGCAAGTGTTCTGTCTTTTAAATCGGTTTGCCCTTTTAAAAGACAAATTAAGTTTGTTTTATTTTGAACATCGTATGCATGTAAGTTTAATAAATTTCTGTTTATGTACGGTTCATAATTTTGAAAAAGTTCTTTTCTTGCAGAGTTTACATTATAGTCAACACCGCCTGTAAGAATAGTTTCAGCCATAGCAGGTATATTTAACATGAATATTGATAAAATTAATAAAAATATTCTCATAAATCTTATATAATGATTGCTTGTGTCAAATCAATATTGCTATTTAAAGTATTTCTATGTATAATTTGTATTATTAAGAATATCTGGAGTAAGCTTTTGAATTATAAATTGTTGGATATGAAAGTTTTTGGTGATGAGAGAGGAAAGCTTGTTGCTCTTGAATCAAATAAAAATGTTCCTTTTGATATAAAAAGGATTTATTATATTTTTGACACTCTTCCTGATCAGGAAAGAGGAATGCACGCACATAAAAATCTTGAACAAATAATTATTGCTATTGACGGAGCATGTCAGTTTGTTCTTGATGACGGTAATGAAAGACATAAAATTTGGCTTAATCGTCCGGATGTGGGACTTTACATCGGTAAAAATATGTGGCGTGAAATGAAACATTTTTCTTATGGCTGCAAGTTAATGGTTCTTGCTTCCGAATATTATGATGAAAAAGAATATATCAGAAATTATGATGAATTTTTAAAAGAGGTTAAAGAAGGAAAAGGTTTATGAAAAAGTTTATAGCAGGAAAATCAATTAATCTCAGAGACGTTGAAATTGATGATGCGGAATTTATACTCGGGTTGCGTTGTAACGAAGAAAAATCAAAGTTTTTGCATAAAACTGATAACAGTTTGGATGAACAGATAAAATATATTGAAAATTATAAAAATAAAAATAACGAATGGTATTTTATAATTGAAAGTAAAGACCATGAAAGACTTGGTACCATAAGGATTTATGATGTTCAGGGTGACGACTTCTGCTGGGGAAGCTGGCTGGTTAAAGATGGTGCTCCTGTTACAACAGGGGTTGCTTCTGCTGTATTGCTTTATGAATATGCATTTTACGAACTTGGATTTAATAAGGTTCATTTTGACGTAAGAAAAGAAAACTTAAGAGTCAGAGAATTCCATAAAAGATTTGGTGCAAAATGTGTAAGAGAAGATGATATTGATGCCTTTTACTTTTATTCTAAAGCTGATTATGAAAATGTAAGGGATAAATACTCAAAATTTATATAACTTGAGGTAGTTATGGGAATAAAAAAACTTATAAGGAATATAAGGTTTTTGCTGAAACATGATTTAAGTGATTGGGATTATTATGCTAATAATTTAAATTATTTTTGGCGAAAAGAGGCATCTGCTATTGCTGAGAGTTTGAAATACGAATGGGAAGAAGATTTAAAAGAGTTATACCGCCCTGATATAAAAGATTTTGAAGAAACTATTGATGAAATATTAAACACAGATAAAAGTTTCGCAAGATTTGGCGACGGTGAATTTCAAATTATGAATAATCAAAGATGCATTTTTGAAGTCCCTGATAAGAAACTATCTAAAAAATTAAAGACAGTAATAAAAGCTGAAAATCCTGATGTTATGGTTGGAATACCTTATATGTATTACCACTCTGTTAAAAATAAATCAGAACTGGACAAACCTTTTCATAGACTTTTAGGTGGAACATTTAGAAAAACTATTGAGAGTTTTATTGATAAAAATAAAACTTATTATGCTTCTGATATATGTCCGTATATTGTAAGCAATTTGGATAATTTAGATTCTTATTACGAAAAAATTAAAGATATATGGAGAAATAAAGATATTACAATAGTTTGTGGAGATAAAGTTTTTAATCATATTGAAACTAATATTTTTGATTGTGCAAATTCTATTGAATATTTGTATACTCCAACTGTAAATGCATCTGAAAAATATGATGAGATTTTCGAAAGAATAAAAGAAGTAAAAAATAAACTTATAATTTTAATTTGCGGCCCTGTTGCCACAGCACTTGCTTATGATGTTGCATGTTACACTGGGGGGGGGCAAAACTTAGAGCATTAGATTTGGGGCATATAGCAAAAGATTATGACTATTATGTTAATAAG
>JBKUMA010000030.1:0-10478 GCA_046955055.1 Candidatus Gastranaerophilaceae bacterium | reverse complement strand
ATATTTTCTCTCTTAACAATTTCAACAGCCTTCATTAAAGTTTCATAAACCGGGTTTGGCTCAATACCCCCGAATTCAATTACATTATAACCTTCAAGAGCTTTTTTTACCTGCTCGTACACACCGTTCTTTTTAATTGAACCACCGCCGTATGTCATCAAAATTTTCTTAGACTTATCGATATGTTTAGGTAACTCTGCAATCATACCTTTTCCAAAGAGAATTCTGGTAGGACAATAAAATTCAAAATTATTCATATAACTCTAACTCCTTTTTGTTTGTGTACATAATATTATTATATTTTTTACAAATTGTCAAAAAACAGTTTGTTTTTGATAGAATAGAAAATGTTGAAATGAGGAGAGGGAAATAATGGAAGTAATTAATCTTATATTAACACATTTAATCAATTTTATTGAACATATTATCACGCTGATGGGGCCTTGGGGAATAAGTTTATTAATGGCTATTGAGTCATGCAATATTCCATTGCCGAGTGAAGCTATTCTGCCTTTTGCCGGCTACATTGTAAGCAAAGGAGAAATGAATTTTCACGTTGCGGCTTTTGCAGGAGCATTCGGATGTGTACTGGGTTCAATTCCCTCCTACTACCTTGGTTATTTCGGCGGCAGAAAGTTTATTGAAAAATATGGTAAATATTTCCTTATCTCTCATAAAGATTTACAAGAAGCCGATGAATGGGTTGAAAAATATGGCGACTGGGCATTTTTCTTTTGCAGAATGCTGCCTGTAGTAAGAACATTCATTTCTTTACCTGGCGGAATATTAAGAGCAAGAAAAAGAATATTCTTTACTTTAACATTTTTAGGTTCACTTGTTTGGAGTTATCTGCTTGTATATGTAGGTTTAAAAATGGGTCAAAATTTAGAAGCCTTCAAACATTTATGGCACAAGTTTGATATAGCTATTGTAGTAATATTCGGTATTCTTGGAATACTTTATGTTTACAAGCATTTCAAACATTTAAAAGAATCATAATTATTGAAGCTTTTGTTTTAATTCATTTTTTACGTCGCTTAAAGGACCATTATTCGGTGTTCTAATATTGTGATAGTATTTTTTCACATAAGTATATGGATACTTAGGAAGCCAGGTTAGTTTCATAAAAATAGAAACAGTTTCGGCACCTTGAGAAAGCATTAATTCATCAATGGTTTCTTCATGCGATGGAGAAATTGATGAAAATATTTTCAAGAAATAATCTGTAAAAGTAACAACAGAATATCCGGATGCTGCGGCAGGATCTTTCATTATCGCAGTTATTTTAAAGTCGCTGTTATTCTTTATATTTTGAACATCTTCCGGCAAATTAATTTCACCTTTTGCTATTTGTTCAATCTCGTACCATTCACCGTTGTATTGAATTCTCATAACATTAGGTTGTGGCATATAAATATCATCGAAAATATTGTCAAGAATTACTTTTCCATGCTTATCAACAACCCCATACTTATAATTTTTATAAGTTAAAAACATTTCTCCAAAAAGAAGATTTATAGAGGTATACTCAGGTGGAATAATTATTTCGCCTTTTTCATTATAAACCGCAAAATCATGTTCGTTGCCTATTTTTAAATACTTTCCAAGCATTCTGTCAACGTGCCTGTACTTTGGTTCAAGTAAAAAATTGCCTGAATTATCTATAAGGCCGTATTTGTTTTTCTTCTGAACAATCCATGATGATTCGCCTAACCTTATTAACTTTTTATACTCAGGCTTAACAATTATCCGACCGTTTTTATCTTTCAATCCGAATAAATTCTTTTCATTAAAAACACTTAAATCAGACATTGTAATATTACTGTCAACAGCTCCCTGCAATGTTTCCGTCGATAGACAGCAATTTTGTATAAATAAAAATAAACCCAGCAAAACTAAAATTTTCTTCATAATTGTATAATAACATAAAATAAATTATGTTATAATTTTCTTAAAGGTTGATGATATGCTGAATTTAAGAAAAAGAACAAAAATTATTATAACGACATTCACAGGTTTGCTTGTTTTAACTGCAACTCCATTTGTACTGTATTTAAAAGTACTTCCTGCTGCGGTTTCAAACCCTAAAGTTATTGCTTACGTGCAAAATTCATTACAAAAATATGCAAAGCTTGACTTGAAAATAAAAAATCCTGTATTGAAAACAGAGTTATCTCCTGTAGTATCTTTTAAAGTAGATGAATTGTCACTTAAAAAGGGCACTGATAACTTAGTTGAAGTCGATAATTTTGATACTCAGATATCATTTAAAAAGTTATTACAAAAGGATATTATTGTAAAAAAACTTGGAGCCGATTACATTTTTGCAGATGTAAACAAACTGACTGAATTAATGCCTAAATCAGAAACTAAGCCAAAACAACAATCTGAATGGCAATTTGATTTTTTTGATTCGCTACTGTATGTAAAAAAATCATTGTTTCTTTATAAAATAGAGCCTTCAACTTTTGTAACTTTAAAAGCAGATGATTTAAGAATTGATAATACTCAAAAAGTTATAAGATACGTACATTTTAACCTCACATCTGACATTAAAAAAGACGGCAAAAGCTTGCACTTTAATATTGCTGACAGAAATGCAGTATTTATTAAAGATAAAGCAATATGTGTGCAAAAATGTTATTTAATGGTTAATAACTCAAAAATATTCTTCAACGCACATGCTGACAAAAAGAAGAATTTCAATATTGAAGTATTCTCTGACAGAATAGATGTTTCAGATGTTTTAACCCTAATCAATTCTAACATTATTGAGAATAATCTTAATGAGCCCCTTTCTTACTTCAAAGACTTAAAAGGCGGTTTTAATTTCAACATAAAACTTACAAACGACGACTTAAAAGGAAATGTATTTTTAGATAGAATATCATGCAAAATTGTTCCGATTAGCAATCTGCCTGTATTCCTTAAAAAGGGTAAAATCGTTATGACTAAAAACGATATTACTCTTGAAGATTTTGATGGGTATTACAATGGAAAACCTGAAAACAAAATCGAAATGGAAGGCAGCGTAAAAGATTATTTAAAATCAGTAGATACAAATTTAATTACACGTGCAGTTGTTACCAATGATTTTGCGAAAAATTACTTTACTAAAATGGTTGGCTGCCCTATTGAATTAACAGGCGGTTCTACTAAAACAAGATTAGATTTAAAATCAATAAACAATAAAATTGATATCACTTGGCTTTTCGGTTTAAAATCAGGTCAAGATATACTTGTAGACGGAGCCTCTTTAAGTCCTGTTAATTACAGAAGAATGTTGAAGGCTGACTTGCATTTTGAAGATAATTTGCTGAATATTAATTCTATAAATTACTACATAGCACCTGAACAGGTACAAAAAGAAAAGAAAAAAATTCAACCAATCCTAAAACTTTCAGGTATTGTTGATTTTTCTAAGGGAACAGACGTTAAAAATTTAGGATTTGAAATCCCTAAACCATTACCAAGTGAATTCTTAAATGTATTAATAGGTCAAAAGCTATTTAAAAAAGGGACTATAGCCGGCAATATGGGGATTGATAATACAGGTAAATACCCTTATTTAACCGGTAATCTCTCAATGGAAAAAGTAAGAATTCCTTCACAAAGGCTGTTTATAAAAAAAGGTAATATGACAGCTGATAAAGGTGTATTAAAAGTAGCATCAGAAGGTAAATACAGACGTTCAGGATTTGACTTTGACGGCAGCATTGTAAATGAAATTAAATTTCCTGTTATTGTAAAAAATATTACTTTAACTGTTGATAATGTTGATGTTGAAAAGTTTATCGCTTCCGCTAACAACCAGAACTCTCAAGCAATCAGATCGACAGAGTTTGATCTTACTCCATCAGGAACTGCCAAGGATGATGACGACGACACACCTACTTTTGATATAGGAAATTTCATTGTAGAAGACTGCGTTCTGAATATTTTAAACGGCAAATATAAAGATATAAGTTTTTCAGATGTAAAAGCAACATTTTCTCTTGATAAAAACAGCATTTTGAATATGTATTCAAATCGTTTTAATATTGCGGATGGTCACTCATCTGCTAAAATAAATTGCGACTTAAAAAAGCATAAATACAATCTAGTTTTAGGAATTAAAGATGTAAACTCTGACATAATTGCGACCACCCTTCTTGCATTGAAAAAAGAAATTTCAGGAAAGGCTAGCGGTTTAATAGAACTGAGTACAGATGACACTATGAAACTAAACGGCTCTATTAAATTTATAGTGCAAAACGGAACCATACAAAAAGTAGGTCTTGTTGAATACGTTCTTAAATTTGCGGCATTATTCAGAAACCCTCTTGCAATGATAAGCCCGTCAGTATTTTCTGACCTGGTGAACGTTCCGGAAGGTAATTTCGATAAAATAGTTGGAGATTTAGCTATAAAAGATAATGTCATTGAAAAAATAATGATTAAATCTTCTGCTCCTCAATTAAGTTCTTTTATTGTCGGACGTTTTGACCTAGAATCAAGAGATGCAACACTAAGAATTTACACAAAGTTTAGTAACAAAAATAAAGGTGTTTACGGTGCATTAAGAAATATCTCATTAAACAGTCTTGCAAACAGAATACCTTTAAGCAGCAGAAATGATATGAATTATTATTCAGCAGAACTTTCACAGCTACCGGAGATTGACGCAGATGAAAAGGATTGCCAAATATTCCTGACAAAAGTTGACGGCGACGTTGAACACAATAATTTCATATCCTCATTGAAAAAAATTAAATAATTATGAAATACAAAGGTTCAATTTTTAATAATAAAAAATTATACAAAACCAAGGCTAAAGCATATGGCTTTATTCTTGATGACGGTTACTTCATTTTACATAAACCATTGATGGATAATACTTTTGAACTTACAATAAAAATCTCTAACGATGGTGTTATTGATACAAAAGTTATTGAATCTGCAACAAACGAAGAATATGAACTAATCCATGTTTCAGACGCGTCAGGTAAATTTGTTGGAAAAATGCGGGATGAATTAGAAAATATATTAACAGACATAGCTGCAAAGTGTTATGTTCTTAACGTATTTAAGTCCGGTTATGCAAATGACATAATAAATTATATTAACAAAAAATATTCCGCCGAACCTGAATATTTGTGGGATAAGTTTCCAAACAATGCCATTTTCAGAGATAACAAAAGTGCTAAATGGTATGCCGCTTTATTAACTGTAAAAAAAAGAAAAGTTAATATTGATGAAGACGGAGATGTAGAAATAATTGATTTAAAAGCTAAACCGGAGATTATAAATACCATTGTAGATAATAATAATTATTTACCTGGTTACCATATGAATAAAAAACACTGGTTCACAATCCGTTTAGATGGCTCTGTTGACATTGAAACAATTTATAACTACATTGACTTAAGTTACAAAACAGTTGTAAAATAACATAATTAACAGAAGGTATAAAAATGTTGTACAAATCTTATTATATTTCACAAGAACTAGGAAAGATTACACTTGCTAGTGATGGGATAAATCTAATCGGAGTTTGGCTTGAAGGTCAAAAATATTTTGCAGACTCAGTTAAGGCAGAAATGCAAGAAAATAATGATTTACAGATTTTCAAACAAACTAAAAACTGGCTTGACAGATACTTCAATAAAGAAATGCCTAATATCTCAGAATTAACACTAGCACCTATCGGTAACCAATTTAGACAAGATGTATGGGATATTCTTTGTAAAATTCCTTATGGAGAAGTGACAACATATGGTGAAATTGCACAACAAATTGCTCAATTACATAACAAAAAAACAATGTCAGCACAAGCTGTGGGTGGAGCTGTAGGTCATAACCCTATTTCAATCATAATCCCTTGCCATAGAGTAATCGGCAAAAGTGGAAGTTTAACAGGATATGCCGGCGGTATTGATATAAAAATAAAACTGCTTGAGATTGAAGGCGTAGATATGTCAAAAATGTTTATACCTAAACATTAAACTTACAACATAAAACCTTTATTTGTAATATCAGTGTTCATTTGTTGTTCCAATTTTTTCTGCTCGAAGTAAATATTTTTATAATCAAAAGCTTTTGTCTTATTATCATATTTACCATAATCCATTGAAAAAATTATCTTACCATCTTTATCTTTTATAACCCTAACAGCAGACACAGGAATTTGTTTACCGCTTTCATCTTTTTCGGTGCCGAATTGGATTTGGTCCTCAATATATGCACCTTTTAACTTTTCTTGCTCACCTGATCTTACTACAAGTTTATTTTCTTTCATTGTAACTTCTTGAGGTTTGTACCAGAATGCAATACCTGTATTTTCAGGAATGTTATAAGTTCCGGGTGAAGCTTCCGCATATCCTGCATATCCCTTTGTAAACTGTGAAAGAGAGCCATAAAAACCTTTTTTTGCACTAATTTTATCAGCAAGTTCTCTTGAAGTTGTTTCGGCTTCCAATTCTTCTGCTTTTGAATTTATATCATCAGTTTCAAGTGTATGGCGTAATTCATGCAAAAGCGTCTGCAAAAGATTTTGTGAATTTAAATTTTTAATACATTCATGATTATCGATTAATATAGTATCGCCGTTTTCATCTTTAATCGCTCTTCCGCTGACTCCTGTATCACTTATATCTGTCAATTTTAAATTACCTTTAGATATAATTTCTCTCAACTTATTTGCATATTTCTGTATGTCAGTGTCCTCGGGATGATCTTCAGAGTATTTTAAAATTTTTTCTACAGCCTGATCTAAATTATTTTCTATAATTTGTTCACTGACTGTCTTATTAGAATTAGGATTGGTTTTCTTAGCTGCTTCTGTATATTCTTTTCCAAAATAAAGCTCTGAATAAAAACTATCCTGCTCTACCGATTTCTTAATATAAGAATCCAAAAGCGGTTTTGCAGCCTCAATCTCTTCTTGTGATAACTCTTTATCGCCATTTGTATTAATTGAGTTAAAAATTGACTGCGACATAAAATCCCCGCCTATATCAGTAGCTTTATTTTTCAATAAGCCGGAATAATGCGTCTTCATATTTGTAAATATTATTTTATCAATATTATCATTTAAGCCCATATTCACTCTCTAATAATATAAAATATTATGTAGATATTTAATTTCAAAACTAAATAATTTTGTAACATAAATTAACCAAGAAAACCTATAAAATGTATCATATTGCTATGCCAAAACAATTTTCTATGCTTTATAATTCAGATTGTTTAATTCTACCGTTTTTTTTAAATTGAGAGAACCTTTAATGCATCCAACCTGCTTAAGTTCACTAAATGAATTTGCCTCAATCTGGTTATGCATAGAAAACAGTATAACTGAACACTTGGTTTGATTATTAATACTGCGGAGGTTTAAACTATTTTACTAACTCACGTTTAATCTTAATATTTTTAAAGTCATTAGCTGTAAGTTTTGAATCTGAAATATAAACATCTCCATCAACAGATTTCAGATTACTCAAATTTTGCACCTGACTATTCCTGAAATCAGCATATCCACCAATAGATTGCAAGCTGCCCAAATCTCGTACCTGGCTATTACTGAAATCACCATATCTACCAATAGATTGCAGGCTGCTCAAATCCTGTACCTGACTAAAATTGAAATTAACAGCTCCTCCAATAGATTTCAGGCTGCTTAAATCTTGTACTTGACTATTCCTGAAATCAGCATATCCACCAATAGATTGCAGGCTACTCAAATTCTGTACTGGGATTTTATTGAAATTAGCATCGCCTCCAATAGATTGAAGATTGTGCAAATCCTGTACTTGGCTATTAATGAAATTAGCATCACCATCAATAGATTGTAGATTGCTCAAATCCTGTACTTGACTAAAACTGAAATTAGCATATCCACCAATAGATTTAAGACTGCTCAAATCCTGTACCTGATTAAAACTGAAATTAGCACTTCCACCAATAGAGTGTAGGCTACCTAAATCCTGTATCTGACTATAACTGAAATCTGCCCATCCGCCAACAGAGTGTAGATTGTGCAAATTTTGTACTTGAGTTTTGTAAAAATTAGCGTCACCCTCTATTACTTTAACATTTCTAACAAGTTTGTTTTCATTAATACCAAAATCTTCAAAAGTATATTCTTCCGAAGGCTGCTTATATTCAGAAATAATCAACAGTCCGTCATCATCTTTTTGGGTTTCTATTCCAAAATACGGCAATATCTTTTCTGCATCTACATTTTTTATTGCATCTTCCCCAAGCTTTGATTTTAACTTTTCAATTTGTTTGTTTACCTCTTCAGCGTTTTCGATTTCTTTTTCAGCATTTTCATTAAGTGCTAAATTTTCTGATTTTATATGCTCTTTCATTTCGTCAAAATACTTTTGAGGAATTTTTCCGTCATTATTTTCGCCCTGAATCTCCTCAATTCCATCGCCTACAAATCTGACTCCGAGTTTTGGCTTACCGTTTGCTAAATAAATGTGAAAATCACCTTCTGACAGATATGGTTCAGCCTTAAACGATTTTGTACACCAGTTTTTATGTGAAAAAGTTTTTAGTTTTTCAACATTGTCTTCAAAGTTTTCCGGATCCTTAATTTTCGCCGGAATAACCATCCACCCTGTTGTTGTTATTCCAGTTGAACTGTCTTCAAAATAATGTGCTTGCAGTTTTGTTTTATACTGTTTTAAGAAATTAAACTGTTTTTTTTCATCGGCTTTTAATTCTTTTGATAACGTATCAATAGTATCAGCAAGAACACCTTTATTGAGAGTCGGAGGAATAGTGTCTTCATCAGGTTTTAAACCTTCAGTGATTCCTCTCATAATTAACAAGGCTATTGCAGGAGTGTAAGCGTTGTTTTCCTCTGTTACATATTTATACCATTCTTTTAGCATTGCTTTTCGTTGTATTTTTGTTTCTTCTTGCCTTCCGCCAAAATCTTTCTTTGCAATTTTTTGAACTTCATCTTTTGCCCAATCCTGAAAATCTTCTTCTGAATTGAATTTTTCTATAGGGGCTTTGAATTTTTCTGCAATCGCACGATTAAGTCCTTTAAATTCGGATTTTTTGAGTGCACCAAAACTTACTGTGTCACGTGCAAGTGGAGCAAGATTAGGCGAAGAGATTCTGTCATAGCCTGATTTATACTCATAGTTATTTCTATTTATGCCATAATTGGATAAAAAGTTTAGCTTCATTCACACATTCCTTTACTGTTATATAAAGTAAAAATGTAAAATAAATTGCCAATTTTTTAAAGATATATGAAGTAGGTTGTGCTTACAAATCAACTGTAAAATTTTAATATTGTATACTTCATATACTTTGGAGGCCACAAATCTGACTTTTTATTACTGTATCAAACA
The DNA here is from genome assembly GCA_046955055.1 of Candidatus Gastranaerophilaceae bacterium. GTDB lineage: Bacteria > Cyanobacteriota > Vampirovibrionia > Gastranaerophilales > Gastranaerophilaceae > JBKUMA01. The sequence continues at coordinate 1,125 of JBKUMA010000030.1, read as the reverse complement.
CACATAAATAAAAAAGATGATAACAAAAGTCATCATCTTTTTTATGGGGCGGATGATGGGATTCGAACCCATGCATATCGGAACCACAATCCGAGGTCTTAACCGCTTGACGACACCCGCCATTCATTACTATTCTATAATATCATAAACATTATCCAAATCAATACTTTTTAACAAAAAAAATCCACCTTTTACGATGGATTTTTTTATTTATTAAGGTTAATTAACTTATTCTTTGGAACATATATCCGATACCACGAGCCGTCAAAATTAATTCAGGATTAGCAGGATCTGATTCTAACTTAGAACGTAATCTTGAAATGTGCACATCAACTACACGTGTATCTATTCTATGATCAGGCGGATATGCCCATACATGTTGAAGGATTTCGTTTCTTGAAAAAGCTTGACCTGAGTTATTAACAAGCAATTCCAACAAACTGAATTCCATACCTGTTAATCTGATTCTTTCATTCTTTCTGAATACTTGTCTTCTTGCTGTATCAATTTTAATATTACCTGTAGTAATAACATTTTTAGTTACTTTACCAGCCGGAGTAACTGTTTCTCTGTTATTAGTACGTCTAAGAACAGCTTTAACTCTTGCTTCAAGTTCTTTAGGGCTAAAAGGCTTAATAACGTAGTCATCAGCACCAAGTTCTAAACCTGTAATCCTTTCTGAAACATCACCTAAAGCTGTAAGAATAATAATAGGAACATCAGAAGTTCTTCTTATTTCTCTTGTTACACCGTAACCGTCAACTTTCGGCATCATAACATCCAAGACAACAAGGTCTGGATTGTATTTATTAAACGCATTAACCGCTTCTTCTCCGTCAGCTGCAGTGCAAACGTCATAACCTACCATTTTCAAACGTGTTTCTAAAATTCGTCTGATACTGGCTTCATCATCAGCCAAAAGTATTCTTTGACGATCTTCAGTTTCATTAGGCAATTCTGCATTTTCAGTCATAGTCTTTTCTTTTCCTTCATTAAATAATCTAACACTTATAATAATACTTAATTAAAATATTACAAAATATTTATTTTCTTAAATTTTTTTAAATATTTGTAATAATATATTAATTTAATTTAACAAAAAAAGCAAGTACTTTTTTTAAATTT
>JBKUMA010000029.1:0-10784 GCA_046955055.1 Candidatus Gastranaerophilaceae bacterium | reverse complement strand
TGACTATTCATGGTAATTCAGCTATTTGCCCTTACTTGCACAAATTCTTTTTTGAGTTATGATTTAAAAAGATACATGTATTAATAAGATAAGGAAAAAATATGAAAGTTACTATTGAAAAAGAAAAAGACAACGTTGTTAAATTAGACATTACTATCCCTGCAAAAGAAGCAGCAGAAGCATATAACAATGCAGTAAAAAGAGTTGCTCAATATGTAAATATTGACGGATTTAGAAAAGGAAAAGCTCCTCGTCAAGTTGTTGAAAGACACGTTGGCGTTGATAGAATTAAACATGAAGCTATTGAAAATTTGATGCCTAAAGCTATTAGTGATGCTGTGACTCAAAATGATTTAGATATTATTGCTCAACCTTATATTACTTCTTTTAATTTTGATTTGGGAAGTGATTTAACTGTTGTGGCTAAAGCTGAATTAAGACCTGAGGTTACATTAGGAGATTATAAAGGATTAAATCTTAAAGTTGAAGATTCTCCTGTGGCTGAAGATGCTCATGATAAAGCAATTAAAAATTTATTAAATCAACATTCAACATTAGAAATTGTTACTGACAGACCAGCTAATGACACTGACACAGTTGTTATAGATTTTGAAGGTATTGCTAACGGAGAAAAAATTCAAGGCGGAGAAGCTAAAAATTATCCTCTAGATTTAGGTAACTCTAATTTTATTCCAGGATTTGCAGAACAAATTGTTGGTAAAAATTTAAATGACGAATTTGATATTAATGTAACTTTCCCGGCTGAATACCATGATGAAAAATTAAAAGGTCAACCAGCTGTATTCAAAATCAAAATAAATGAAATCAAAGAAAAGAAAGTTCCTGAATTGAACGATGAATTCGCTCAAAAAGTTGGTCCTTTCAAGACAGTTGCAGATTTAATGGCAGATATTCAAAAGTATCTTGATACTCAAAGAGAAAGAACTAATAAAACTAATTCTGAAAACGAAGTTTTCAAAAAAGTAATTGAAGCTGCAAAAGTTGATATTCCTGAAACAATGATTGAAAGAGAAGTTGCTTCTTTAAAAGAAGAATACAAACAAAGATTTGCTGCTCAAGGTATTAATTGGGAAAATATTATAAAATCTCAAGGTGAAGATGATTTAATGAAAAATCTTCATGAAGATGCTGTTATTAGAATTAAAAATTCGCTTGTAATTGACAAAATTGCAAAAGAAGAAAATATTAAACTTGAACAAAAAGATTTGGAACAAAAATTCGGTGAATTGGCTGCTGCGTACGGTATGCAGACTAAAGAGCTTATTCAACAAATCGGCAGAAATCCGGAAGTGTTGTCTTCAATTTCTCAGCAAGCTATGAATGACAAAGTAAGAGACTTTTTAATGGCTAACAACAAAGTAGAAATTGTAGCTCCTTCTAAAAAATAGTTCAGTTGAATTAGAAATAAAATTTAAATGATAGTATAATATTGTTAAGAAAAGGAAAAAAAGAGGCTACTGTCTCTATCCTGAATAAATTAAGTCGAGTTAAAGTCGACGGAAAGGGTTAAAAAATGAGTTTTGTACCGGTTGTAGTTGAACAATCAAGCAGAGGTGAACGTTCTTTTGATATCTTTTCAAGATTGTTGAGAGAAAGAATTATATTTTTAGGTACTCCTATCGATGATATGGTGGCTAACCTTGTTGTTGCACAGCTTTTGTTGCTGGATAGTGAAAATCCTGAAAAAGATATTATGTTATATATTAACAGCCCCGGCGGTTCTGTTACAGCTGGATTTGCTATCTATGATACTATGCAGCATATTAGAGCTGATGTTTCTACAATTTGTTTGGGACAAGCGGCTTCTATGGGTGCATTCTTATTATCATCAGGTACAAAAGGTAAGAGATTAGCTCTTCCTCATTCTCGTGTTTTAATTCACCAGCCTTTAGGCGGTGCTCAAGGTCAGGCTACTGATATTGAAATCCAGGCTGCTGAAATTATCAGAATTAAAAAATCATTAAACGAAATTTTGGCTTCTAATACAGGTCAATCTATCAAGAAAATTGAAAAAGATACTGACAGAGATTATATCATGACTCCTGCAGAAGCTTTAGAATATGGTATGATTGATAAAGTCGTATCTAGAGATGTAATTAAAGGATAATTAAGACTAAATTCGATTTAATCTTAATTTAATGGAGAAATAAAATGCCAAAGCATGACGACAGCAGACTAAAATGTTCATTTTGTGGAAAATCTCAAGACCAGGTCAAAAAATTAATTGCAGGTCCTGAGGTGTATATTTGCGACGAGTGTGTTGAACTTTGTAATGAAATTTTGGATGAAGAATTCTTTGAAAACAAAGAAAAAGACGGTGAAGAAAACGAATTGGAAGTTTCTGAAAAACCTATTCCGAAACCTCATGAAATTAAGGCTTATCTAGACGAATATATTGTTGGTCAAGATGATGCTAAAAAAGTTCTGTCTGTTGCTGTTTATAACCATTACAAAAGGCTTAAACATAACAAATCTGCTGATGCTAAAAACAGTGTTGAAATTCAAAAATCTAATATTTTGCTTGTAGGACCTACAGGTTCAGGTAAAACTTTGTTGGCACAAACTCTTGCAAAAATGCTAGATGTTCCTTTTGCGGTTGCAGACGCTACGACTTTAACAGAAGCAGGTTATGTCGGTGATGATGTTGAAAATATTCTTTTACGTTTGTATCAGAATGCTGAGTTTGATGCGTCAAAAGCAGAACGCGGTATTATTTATATTGATGAAATTGATAAAATTTCAAGAAAATCTGAAAACACTTCTATTACTAGAGATGTTTCAGGTGAAGGTGTTCAACAGGCTTTATTAAAATTAATTGAAGGTACTGTTGCCCATGTACCTCCTCAAGGTGGTAGAAAACACCCTCATCAAGAATTTATTGATATTGATACAAGTAATATTCTTTTCATTGTCGGTGGTGCTTTTGTTGGTTTAGAAAAAATTGTAGAACGCAGAGCCGATGACGGTACTTCTATTGGTTTCGGTGCTAAGGCTCCGTTGACTCAAGCTGAGAAAGAAGCAAACGCAGTTAAAATGCTTAAAAAGTTACAGCCTGAGGACCTTCTGAAATTTGGTTTAATTCCTGAATTCATAGGCCGTGTGCCAATTTATGCAGTTTTAGACCAGTTAAATGAAAAGACTTTGAAAATGATTTTAACCGAACCTAAAAATGCTGTACTTAAACAGTATAAATGTTTGTTGGAAATGGATGGCGTTGATTTGGAATTTGAACCTGAAGCAGTTGATTTGATTGCTCAAGAAGCTATGAAACGTAAAACCGGTGCTAGAGCACTACGTTCTATAGTTGAAGAAATCATGTTAGATGTTATGTATGATGTACCTACTAAAGGTGATATGGACAAATTCGTTGTTACAGCAGAAATGGTTAAAAATCGTAATAATGCAGAATTAATCAAACTGCCTACAAAGCATTTAGATGACAATAACAAAGAAATTATTGCATAAAAATTCAGGACGTATTAATGGATAAAAAGAAGACGCTTATCTTAATAGATGGACATGCTTTAGCATTTCGCCAGTATTTTGCCTTAGAGCGTACAAATATGAGAACATCGGACGGAACGCCAACATGGGCTGTCTTCGGATTTTTTAAAGCAGTTTTTGATTTGTTAAAAAATGAATCATTGAAGGCTGATGCAATTGCCGTAGCTTTTGATGTGAGTCACCATACATTCCGTACTGAAAAATATAAAGATTATAAGTGTAATAGAGAAGCTATGCCGGACCCTATGCAGGTTCAGATGAAGTTAATTTATGAAGGCTTAAGTGCTTTCAATATTCCTATTTATACTAAAAAAGGCTTTGAGGCAGATGACGTTATAGGAACAATTTCAAAAAAGGCTTGTGAATTAGGACATAAGGTTTTAATATTAACAGGGGATCAGGATGCTTTTCAATTGGTTGACAAAGAAGGCTGCGTAAAAGTTATTTTACCTTCAAAGGGTGAACTTATTGAATATAACTGGGACAGAATATTTGAAAAGTTAGGTGTATATCCTGACCAGGTTATTGATTATAAGGGGTTACGCGGAGATACATCTGATTGCATTCCTGGAATTAAAGGTATTGGTGAAAAGACAGCCTGTCTATTATTAAAACGTCATGGAACGCTTGATAATGTTTTGGCTGAGTGTGAAAATATTCCGGAAAAGAATATTAGAGATAAAATCTGCGGCGGAAAGGAACAAGCCAAATTAAGTCAATATCTTGCAACAATAGTAAGAGATTTAGATATTAATTTTGATTTTGATAAAACAAAGATAGAACTTCCCGAAATAACAAAAGTTACAGAGTTCTTAAAGAAGATGCAGTTTTTCGGTTTTATAAAAAATATTAATGAAATTCTTTATTCATTTAATAAAGACGCTGCTCCTCAAGCAAGCAATGCTGAGGTTAAAATTCCTGTTTCTACTGATGGACAAATGCAGCTTGGTTTCTTTTCTCAGGCTGTGAAAGATGAAATTAATAAAATAGGAATTGGTTTTGACAAAAAGTTAATCACTGACTCTGCCGATTTTGCCGATATGCTTAAAGAAATTGAAAGTAGTACTTTTATATCTTTTCAAATAATGGCTGATGTAAAAACCGCTTTGCATTCTGAAATAATAGGTATTGCTCTTGCTTATAATGAAGCTTGTTGTGCTGATAAAGTTATTGAAGTTAAAAATAATACTGCTAAAACTAAATCTTTTTATATTCCAATAGCTCATAGAACTATTACCAACCAGTTATTGTTAAACGATGTTTTAGTGGCATTGAAACCTATTTTTGAAAATGAAAGTATTAAAAAAGCAGCCCATAATGCTAAAACTGAATATAATGTTTTAAGAAATCATGGAATAAATGCAAAAGGTTTAATATTTGATACTCTTTTGGCAAGTTATGTTAAAGATCCAAGCAGAAATCATGATTTAGATGCACAGTCTATTGAACATTTAAACCATGCAATGGCTGAGTATACTCCTTTTGAAAAAAATAAGAAAAAACAAGTTGATTTCAGAGATGCACAAATTGATAATGCTTTCAACTTTGCTTCTGACAATGCCGCTACTATTTTGGAACTGGCAAAATATTGGTCTAAAACTTTGGATGAAAGAGAATTAAATATACTTTATGATATTGAAATGCCTTTATCTTTGGTGCTTTCTGATATGGAATATACAGGAGTTGCAGTTGATAGAAATTATTTGATAGACTTGTCTGAAACTCTTGATTCTATGATTAATAAAATAGAAAAGAAGATTTTTGAAATTGTAGATATGGGATTTAATTTGAATTCCCCTCGTCAGGTAGGAGAACTTCTTTTTGATAAACTTGGTTTAAAAACGAAGAAGAAACGCGGTAAAAATTATTATTCAACTAATGCTGCAGTACTTGAAGAATTGGCTGAAGAAAATGAAATAGCAAGTTTAATACTTCAGTATCGAAAGCTTAACAAACTTAGGACTACATACACTGATGCGTTGCCGCAATTAATAGATCCTTCTGATAACAGAATTCATACGACTTATAATCAAACAGTAGCTGTTACTGGTCGTTTGTCATCTTCAAATCCAAATTTGCAGAACATTCCTATTCGTACTGTTGAAGGTAATAAAATCAGAAATGCTTTTGTCGCAGGTGACAGAGAAAACGGTTTAATTTTATCTGCTGATTATTCTCAGATTGAATTAAGACTTTTAGCACATATTACTCAGGATAAACATCTTTTGGAAGCCTTTAACGGCGGTATTGATGTTCATATCTTAACAGCATCAAAGGTTTTTGAAGTCCCTGTTGAAGAAGTTACCAAGGACATGAGATATAAAGCTAAAACAGTTAACTTCGGTATAATTTATGGTCAAAGTAAATACGGATTGGCTAAAACACTTGGTATAACCAACGATGAAGCGAATTTGTTTATAGAGAAGTATTTTGCCACCTATCCTAGAGTTAAAGCTTATATGGAAGGCACAATTAAAGATGCTGAAGAAAAAGGGTATGTTGAAACTATTTTTGGCAGAAAACGTTACCTTTCTCAAGAACTTGCAAGCCCTAATGCTATGATTAGAGAGTTTGCAAAACGTGCAGCTATTAACCAGCCTATGCAAGGTACTGCAGCGGATTTATTGAAAATTGCTATGAATGACTTTTCTAAGAAATTAAAAGAAAACAATTTAAAATCAAAAATGATTATGCAGGTACATGATGAATTAGTAGTGGAAGTTGATAAATCTGAATTATCATTGGTTAAAAAACTTGTTAAAGAGGCAATGGAATTAAATCAGCCTTTATCAGTGCCTCTAGTAGTCGATATTAGTGTAGGTGAATCATGGACAGATTAAAGTATTTTTTGATAAGTATTTTGTTTGTTGTTATGGGAACTGTTCAGTCAGTTTATGCAGATGAAGTTCTTAATTTAAGTACGTTGGTTACGCCTCAGGAAGTTTCATTCAATACTTGTACCAAATTTTATAGTATGCCTGCTGACAAACTGTTTTATTTGACTATGGCTAGTATTAATGCTAACCGTTTTTCTATTGATGAAATTCAATCAAAGACAGGCTATATTCTTTTTACAGCTGTTAACAAACAATTTTTGGCAAGCATTGTAAAAATGGATTCTTCAAGAACTTTGCTTAAAATCACTCCTACTAATAATGTGTATTATTTCCCTCCGGGTGTAGTTTTAAATATATTTAAGTATGTTGATGTTAATGCAGGCAGTCCGGTTACGACATTAACTGTTACTAAATAGCAAAATTTATTTTGCTATGGTTTTAGTATCTTTAAATGTATATTACTCCAATAAGTTTAATAAATAATGCAAATAAAAATAATTTCTTGAATTTCAGGTCTAAATCAGAAGGTAGTATTAAAACGCCTTCTAACTTGTGTGATGTTTTTGAAAAAAAGAATAAAGAAGTGATAAATATCACATATTGCGGTTTTGAAGATAAACCGGAAGTCATATATTATATAAATAATGTTCTTGAGAAGTATTTAGACTTAGTGAAAAATGTAAAGTTGCTCCCTAGACATGTGATACTTTCTGATGATAGCCCAAATTGTGATATCGAATTATCAACCTTAATAAGTGATGGAACTATACCCAAAAAGTATAAAAGACTTGCCGGCAGTTTGATTGTTAATGATAGATATTTAAATAATCTTGATAATGTGATAAAGGAAAACACGTTATTTCTTAAAGATATTCAAGCTTTAAAAAAGGATAAATCAAATAATTATTCACTTATCTTTTTTAATAAAAATAAGGATATACCAAAAATATTATACAATTTAAAACGATATGAAGAAAACAGTGATTCAATGTCTATTATTCAAAAATGGGAACTTGGAGATGCACTAATATCAATCATAAACAGAATTAATTACGCATCTGATAATTCACGATATGATTTGTTGGATGATTTATACATTCAAACTCCTGTTAAAAGTATATTACATGAATTGGGACATATTCATCATAACTGTTTGTGTTCAGGTTTTAATAGTCTTGGAGAACAAAATAAATATAATGCGGGAAGTATGCCTATCTTCGTCAAAGATTTTATTTCTGACAGCGAAAAGCAAGATATTGTTAAATTTGTGTCGTATTATTCAGCAACCTCGCCCAGTGAATTTGTAGCGGAAGTTTATTCTGGTTTGCTTTTGGGTGAAAAATATCCTGATAAAATAATGAAGTTGTATTATTTTTATCATGGACCGCATGTATCTAAGCGTTTAGAGTTGTAAACGCGTCTTCAACAATGTCTTGAATATTATATTCAAAATCAGTTTTTTCGGTTGTAAGCCAGACTAGATATTCAATGTTGCCTGAAGGTCCTTTTATTGAAGAAAAAGTTAAACCTTTGACTGAATAATCAATGCTTTTTGCAAAATTAATTACGTTTTCTATAACTTCTTTATGAACTTTTTTATCTCTAACAACTCCGCCTTTTTCAACTTTTTCTTTTCCTGCCTCAAATTGCGGCTTAATAAGACATATCATTTCATGAAAATCTTGATTAAGAAGTGTTTTTAAATTATTTAAAACTTTAGTTAATGAAATAAAAGACAAATCACTTACTAAAAGGTCTGCGATGTATTCGTTTTCAGAATATATATCTTCTTTTGTGCAAATTTTCAGATTTGTTCTTTCAATCGTTTTAACTCTTTTGTCGGAGCGAATTTTCCAATCAAGTTGTCCATAGCCTACATCCACAGCATATACAAACTTTGCTCCATTCTGTAGCAGGCAGTCAGTAAAGCCACCAGTTGAGGCACCAGCATCAAAACAAATTCTATCTTTAGGAGAAACATCAAAAGTCTCTAATGCTTTTCTTAATTTAAAACCGCCTCTTGAAACATATGGCATTGATTTAACAACAATATTATATTCTTTAGAAGGATTAATTTGAAAACCGGCTTTTGTAATGTATTCGTCATTAATTTTTACATGACCTGCAAGAATAGCTGCCGCAGCCTTACTTTTCGTTTCAAAAAATCCTAAGTCCGTTAAATATTTATCTAATCTTTCTTTACTCATAATTTGAAAATTCTTTCAGCATTTTTCGTTGTTATTTCAGCAACTTCATCGTAGGAAATTCCTTTAAGAGAAGCGATTTCTTCTGCAACATATTTTACGTACGCGGGTTGATTTTCTTTTCCTCTGTATGGTACAGGTGTAAGATAAGGTGCATCTGTTTCAAGGATTAAATTTTCTAGAGAAATTTCTGTAGCCACTTCTTTCATTTTTTTTGCATTTTTAAAAGTTACAACTCCGCCTAATCCAAGATAATAACCGGCTTTAACACATTCTTTTGCAAACTCTACACTTCCTGAAAAACAGTGCATAATAACAGTTGAACCGTTATTGTGTTCTTGTATTAAGTCAAATGTATCTTTGTGAGCTTCTCTGTCATGGATATCTATTGGAAGATTCAATTCGTTAGCAAGCTTAATTTGTTTTATAAAAACTTCTTTTTGTAAGTCATTAAAGCTTTTATCCCAATAGTAATCTAACCCTATTTCTCCAATAGCTACAATTTTTTTATTTTTTGAATATTCTTTTATCTTATCAATTAGGCTGTCATCCCAATCTTTTACTTCTGAAGGATGAACACCCAGCATTCCATATACATTGTCATATTTGTTGATTAAACCCATAACGTTATCGAAATCTTTCGGGTATGCAGATGGAACAATGATTTTTTCAATACCGTTATCTTTTGCATTTTGAATTACCGAACATGTGTCGATTTCTTCTATCATATTTATATGGGAATGAGTATCAATTAAATATATTTTATCCATAAAAAAATTATACCACGTCAAAGGTTTTGTGGTATAATCTTGGTGTGGAAGAGAGAGAATTAAAACTATCAATAGCACATCTTTATCCAAAACTGCTTAATTTATACGGAGATATGGGTAATATAATAACTTTAACCAAACGCTGCGAATGGCGTGGTATTTCTGTTGAATACACTGAAATTAATATTGGTGATAATATCGATGATTATGATTTATATTTTATAGGCGGCGGTCAGGATAAACAACAGGAAGATGTTGCAAAAGAACTTTATTCACATAAAGATTTTCTTACTAAGCAGAGAGATTTAGGTGCAGTTTTCTTAGGAATATGCGGGGGGTATCAACTTTTTGGTCATTATTACCAACCGTTTGATAAAGACAAACTGTTAGGTATAAGTCTTCTTGATGCATACACAGTTGCCGGTAATAAAAGATTTATCGGTAATGTTACAGCACATACAGACTTCTTGTCACCTGATACACTTGTAGGATTTGAAAATCATAGCGGGCTTACATTTATTCAGGGGGAAACTATTCCACTTGCCACTGTTTCAACCGGTAATGGTAATAATGGAAAAGATAAGACAGAAGGTGCAAGGTTTAAAAATGTTTTCGGAACTTATTTGCATGGTTCTTTGCTCCCGAAAAATCCTCATTTTGCTGATTATTTAATAGAGTTGGCTCTGCAAAAGAGATATAACAAAAAGATAACTTTATCTCCTCTGGACGATAAATTAGAATTGGATACACATAAGTCATTGGTGGGAAAAGCATATTGAAGAATAACAGTAAAATTTTAGATATTTATTACAAATGGTGTGAGTTACCTGATACAGTTAGATTTTTGTTAATAGGCGGAGTCAATGCAGCATTTTCTTATGTTATATTTGCGATTGCTGTTCATATGTTAGGACAAGAGTTTTATCAGTTGTGTGTAGCTTTACAGTGGATTATTTCATCTGTTTTCTCTTTTGTAAATCAAAAATTATTTGTATTTTGTACAAAAGGTAATTGGCTGAAAGAATATTTCAAATGCTGTACAACATGGGTTGTTAGTTATTGCTGTAATGCTCTCATACTTGAAGTTATCGTAAGATATATAACAAAGAATGTATATGTAGGACAAATTTTTTCAATATTTTTTGCCTCAATGGTAACTTATGTTCTGTTTAAATATTTTGCATTTAGACATAGAGAAGTGAATTAAAAAAGGCGGTTTTAAAACCGCCTTTAAATTTATTTAATGTTTTTAACAGCTTCAACTATGTGTTTAACTGCATCTTCCGGAGTAACCTTTTCAAGTTCACCGGTTTCTCTTGTTTTGTACTCTACAAAACCTTCGTTAACTGTTTTACCTGCAGTAATTCTGTAAGGGAAGCCTATTAAATCAGCATCTTTGAATTTAACGCCTGCACGTTCATCTCTGTCATCAAGAACAACTTCTACAC
>JBKUMA010000028.1:0-11068 GCA_046955055.1 Candidatus Gastranaerophilaceae bacterium | reverse complement strand
CTTAACTCCCCTTTCAAACCTTCAGGAGGTGTAACTTCGACAGGTTTGTTAAAGTCTTGTATAATCTTTGCAAAAGCAGCATCATAATCAAAGTCATACTGATCAATCTGACCGGACATTGCTGCATGAATGAGTTCCATTCTTGACAGTGATTTGAAATTTGCTTTAGCAACTTGTTCAAATATTTTCTTGCTTTCGTCTTTATCAATAAGAACGTATTTGTTTTTATACTTGATTAAACCATTTTGACCTTCAACAAGTTTATTAAATTCCTCAAGAGAAATTTTCTCGTTTCCGATTGCAATTTCGTATGAAAAATCAAGAATATCGTCAAGAGATATTTTGGATGAAGAATTATTATTGAATATGTCAGCAAGCTCTTTAGAACGTGAAGTTTTAACTTTTGCATTAATTGAGGCTCTCGGAACAACAATGTTAACAAGTTCTTTAGGAAGAACAACTTCTATTTGTGCCTTTTGAAGATAATATGCTGTTTGTGTAATTATTTTATAAACTTCATTAAGATTTAAATCAAGTGACAATTTGGATTCGTCTTCAAATAAATCTTCAAGCTCTGGCATATATCTGATTGCATAATTCAATTGTTTTTCAACAATTCTTGCTATATCAGAAGCATTTGCTCCAAAAACTTCATCTTCAGTATAAAGCTTATCTATAAGTACATCTTCATCAGTTTTTCTGTTTTTAATATGAACTTTAAGTCTGAATAACTCATCTTCAACTTTTTCAATTTTGAAGAAAGGAATAACATCATATTTACCGAGATAAAGTTCATCAAACCATTGAGAGAAGTTTTCCGCTAAATCATTACCTTTCATAACAGCACGCTGTTCAAGGTCTTTTATCATATAAGTTCCTGATTTTACATCTTTGAACTTGTATGCTTTTATACCTAAAAACTTGTACACAACATAATTCAAATAATTGTATATAAAATCGGTTACGAAATTTTTAGGTTTTTCACCCTTTATAAATAAATCCTCAGGAACATTTTCTTCAAACTGATTAATAATACGTGCCAATTGCTGTGTATTAATAATCGGTTCATAAACAATTTTGAACATTTGTCCGCGTTTTTTTACTGTCGGAATAAAATAGAGCTTTTCTATTAATTTCATAACGAAATAAGTAAGCTTGTTCAGAAAAATAAATGTTGGAGTCAAAGCATCCAAATCAACTATGTTTCCAAATCCACCAAAATAATCCATTACAAGATCAAGACTCATTGCATACCCGACTTCGTCGCCCAAGACTTGAGAACGAAATCTAAATAGAGAACCTTTTGACTTTAAATAATATTCAAAATTATTTGTTGGCGTAACAAAAAATGAAAGTTTATCATTATCATTTACTAAATAGAAGTTAGTATTTCTCGCAGGAGTATGAGGGCTTAAAAACACGCCCTCAAATTCATCTTCTACAGTTTGATATATCAAGCTCAGTGTATAGCGAAAATCTTTATTTTTAAATCCATCAGGATTTTCTGATAAATTAAAAAACAGTTCATCTACATTGTTCTTTTTAAACGAAAAGTCTATATCTAAGTTTGTTTTTTTCATATTTTGTCCAGTCTTTTGCATAACATTCTGAATTTGATTAAGATTTTTTATAAATTACTATTTAATTAAAGATTCACATTCCATTTCTTGTGGTTTCTCAATACCCATCAATTGAAGAATAGTTGGAGCAATGTTGCACAAAGCACCTGTTTCTTTAAGTTCAACTTCTTTTGGAGCATTAATTAACACAAACGGAACTTCGTTTGTTGTATGTGCTGTCATCGGCTTGCCTGTTTCATAGTTAACCATAACTTCAGAGTTGCCGTGATCTGCTGTTAATAACATGATTATATCATGTTTTTTACAAGCTTCGGCAATTTTACCAACGCATTCATCAACGACTTTATCAGCTTTAACTGCAGCTTCTAAAACGCCTGTATGACCAACCATATCAGGGTTAGCAAAGTTAACAAGAATAAATCCGTATTCAGGATTATCAATAGCACCCAGCACCTTTTCGCAAACTTCAGGAGCACTCATTTCCGGCTGCAAGTCATAAGTTGCAACTTTAGGAGAAGAAACAAGAACTCTTGTTTCATGAGCCTGAGGTTCTTCAACACCACCGTTGAAGAAGAATGTTACATGTGCATATTTTTCAGTTTCTGCTGTACGGAATTGTTTAACACCGTTTGCTTCCAAAACATCACCCAATATATTAGTCATTCTTTCTTTTCCAAACGCAACTGGGAATGGGAAAGTTTCATCGTATTGAGTCATTGTTGCATAACAAAGATTTTTTCTTACAGCTTTTCTTTCAAAGCCATCGAAATCTTCAAAGTTGATAGCTCTTGAAATTTCTCTAGCTCTGTCTGGACGGAAGTTCCAGAAAATTACTGAATCATTATCATGAATTCTTGACTCTTCTGTACCAATAATTGTAGGAAGAACAAATTCATCATTTTCGCCTCTTGAATAAGATTTTTCGACTGCTTCTTTTGCAGATGCAGCGTGTTCTCCTTCGCCTAAAAGCAATGCATTATAAGCCTTTTCAATTCTATCCCAACGGTTATCTCTATCCATTGCATAGTATCTGCCTGAAACAGTTGCAATCGGAGGCAATCCGTATTTTTTCAACTCATCTTCAATCGGCTGCAAGAAATTCATAGCTGATTGAGGAGGAGTATCACGCCCGTCTAAAAATGCGTGCACATAAACCTTATTCAAACCACTATCAGCAGCCAATTTAATTAAAGCAAGAATGTGCCCCAAAGCTGAGTGCACTCCGCCGTCAGAAGCCAAACCGTAAATATGAAGTGCAGAATTGCAATCCTTAACATGCTGAACTGCATCTACAAAAGCCTGTCTTTGGAAAAAGTCGCCTTTTTTAATAGCATTGTTTATTTTTGAAAGTTCTTGGTAAACAACTCTACCAGCACCTAGGTTCAAGTGACCAACTTCACTGTTACCCATCTGACCTGCAGGGAGTCCTACATATTCACCATCTGCGTGAATTTTTATAAATTTTTCTTCTTTTTCTAACTTTTGAACATTAACCGGATTAGCGATTTTTGTTGCGTCATATTCAGGATGAGAAGTGCTTATTCCCCAACCATCCATAATACATAATAATACTCTTTGTGTCATAATTATATCCCTCTCTAGTGTATGAACAATGTTGTAATTCTAGCAGGAACATAAATTAATTACAAGGGTAAAATTTAGTCAAAACAACTATTACCATGGATAATCATCAGGGATTTTCCAACCGTTTCTGAATATAACTTCACCGCAATTAAATCCTGCAAATTCTGGTGAAGATTTACTACATCCATAATTATCATTAGAGTATAGATTATCAGTTATAACCTCATGTCCCCAGAATTTTAATCGGTAATTTTGTCTTAATCCTCCCGGATATCCAAAAATATCAAATACAAATATATCTCTGCCTACTTTGTTAGGCTTCTGATATCCATTTATATCAACAAACATCCAAATATACCCTGATGGAGTATTTGGCAGGAAAAATACATAACTTCCGTCAGCAAGTTTAACAAGATAGTTTGCTAAAAAGTTTCCATGATTCAGTTTCCCGCTAAGCTCATAAGTCACGTAATTTTCATGTCCCTCAGTAAAACAATTTACCCCCACACCTGCACATTCAGAAGCAATATTCAAATATGGCACATAATATCTTCTAAAAAAAATTATCATTTCAGAATCGTATGATTCCATAGGAAAATCCCAACTTGCCATCTCTCCATTTTCATCTTCTGAAATCTTTATTGCACTTGACATTATTGAATAAAACTTTTTCAACCTTGTTTCAGTAGCATTTTTTTCATATTTAGTAATCAAAGCAGGAATTGTCAAGGCAGCAACAATACCAATTACACCAAGAGTGATTAGTACCTCGGATAACGTAAACGCTACTCTGCAATTGCTACCTGGCAAGCCAGGCTTTACTCTATAGGAGCTTAAATATTCGCCCCCCCCCCGACGAAGTCGGTACTACGTACGTAGACACTCTGTGCCGGTGTTGCATTATCGCAAAGATGCTCGTTATTTGGGGTTTGCATGAAATTAACTAACTTTGCATTTAATGTTTTTTTCATTTGAGTCTCCTTATATTAATAAACTATTTGCAAATATACAGTTCTGGTACGCGATTTATTATCAAAATCTATTAACACAATTTGCTGCCATTGTCCAAGCTGTAACGCACCGTCAATCAACGGAACCATGGTGTTATTACCCACAATTGAGGCTCTAACGTGTGAATATCCATTTCCATCATGCCAGGTAGCATCATGGTGATAATCACCATCCATAGGTGCTATTTTTTCAAGTGCTTCAGGAAGGTCAACCAAAAGCCCAGGTTCAAATTCTATATTTGTTACAGAAACCGTACTTCCTGCAACATAAACATGAACTACTGCATTTTGCAAAGAATGTTTGTAAACAGCATGTTTTACTTTTTGAGTTATATCTATAATATCTGTAAAACCGTGAGTATTTACATTAAATTTTTCGTTGATTATTGTCATAAAGTAAACCTCACTTCTCCGTCTTTGACTAACTTTCTGCCTTTAGAATATGTAGCAAACGGAGCAGCCTGTGAAAGAATAGCGTTATAGTCTTCTCCTTCAAACAATTTAAATACGTTAAAGTCTGCATCTTTACCTTTTTCTATAGAACCTATAGAGTTATCCAAACGCAAAATTTTTGCAGGATAGATTGTTAAGTACTTAATAAGTTCAGCAGTATCCAGCAATTTTTCTCTATCAGCCTCTACTGCTTCTTGAAGAAGACTGAATGATTTCTTTTTACTAAAACTTTGAGTCGAAAATCCGAAATTTCCGCTAAAGTATTTCAAAACAGTCGACAAAGGCAATTTTTTATTACAAAATTCTTCACTGTAATATGGTTGATATACATATTTCACACCTGTTCTTGCAAGTTCTTCAAGTTCTGCATCAGAAGCAAAATTTGCATTTGCAGCAATAATTTTATTTGAAAGAACTTTCAAGTTATCCAAATACTGTACAGGAGTGACTCCTTTTTCATAAGGAGTAATTTTCCTGAAACCCATAAACTTGTGAAGCAAATCTATATCTGAAAACCCATGTTCTAACCACTCAATCTCGTCTTTAGCCTCTGCAAAACGTGTCATTATAAGCATATTATGTTTCCTGCAGTATTTAGAAAATAACTGCCACAATTTTTTATGAACACCTGAAATAGAGTGAAGCATTATACCTATATGAGTATTCTCGCCCTTATGCCAGATTAATTCTTCAACCTTAGCTCTTAGTTCTTTAAACTTCTTCTTACTTTTATCCTTACTATCTGCAAAAACCTCAAAGAACAGGTAATTTTTAACAGGCAGTTTATTAATAACTTCAAAGTATTTATATTCTTTAGATACCTGAGCAAAACAAGTTGTTCCGGCCTTAATTGACTCTTCAACTCCGTGTTTAAAAGATTCTACTTTCTCACTTCTGTCAAGCGTAAAATAGTCTCTCAAGACAGTAGCCCATTTCCTTGAATAGTTGTCTGCACTTACACCAGCAAAGTTATATTTTAAAGAAATAGTTTTAAAGAATTTTCTTAGTTTATTACTAAACGAGTGAGGTTTAGCCAAACCTATATCAGTAAACTGGTACTGTGTGAACAAATCAATAAATCCAGGAGTAATAACAGCGTTTCCCAATTCTTTTACATATTTTTCTTCAAAATTAACTTCACTATTTGGAATAATATCAACTATTTTTCCTTCATCGACCACAATTGCCATATCTTGAAGGACTTCATCTGCTGACGTTAATATCCATTTTGACTTGTAACACTTCATAATTATCCCCGCTCTTGTATTTAATACTATCTAATAATATGAAAAAATGCAAGAGATTAAGCTTGAAAATTATAGTTAAAGTCATCTGCTTTTAAATCGTCAACATTTAGATTAATCATAACCTTGTCTTGATTAAAATATCGTCTGTAATTTTTAACTTCGTCATTCGGTTTAATAACTTTTACGTATTGTTCAAATCTTGAAAATTCCTCTGTTTTAAATGACACAAACTCGCTTTGTGCAAATATTTTTTCACGTTTATATCCGCTCAAATCATCTCTTACAAAATCATCAGCACTATTCTTAAATGACTTATCTGCTGAATATTTTACTAAAGACATTTTGCCTGTTTCTTTATTTTTTGCTCTAAAAAAACGCATTATTAGTTTTTTGTCTTTATCAAAAACTGAACAATCTACAAGTTCATTACCGGCTTCATCTATTCCGGAATACGTAAGCTTTGTTCTATTGTTAGTTACAGTTTCAACTACCATATTTTTAAGATTTTTAAACTTTTCGTAAAACTTATTAATTCCAAACGACTCTATATCAGTGTTTTCAAAAATATTAACAGTTTTGTTTTGACTATTTGTGTCAGGTATTGTAATTGGTTTTTCAGAAGGCTTAACAGACTTTGGAGTTTTACCTCTAAAGATATAGTATCCTGCAGTGCCAATGACTGCCAAACCCACCAAGGACAACAGAATCTCTTTCGAACCAAATTCTGATTTATTGTCATTTTTCTGTATTTGTTTATTATCTGTACCTTTAAAATATGGTGTTATATTACATGATATTTTACTAACTCTCATAATCAGATTAAAAACCGAACATAATTTTTTTTGCTACTAACCGTACATTTCATCTTTATAGTATGCAAACTCAAGATGTCCAATAATAATTGTATCGCCATCTTTAATACCTTTTTGAGTAAGTACTTCAAACACTCCCATAGCCTTCAATATATTTTGAAGTCTGATAACCTGTTCAGAATTTCTTTCATCTGTCACGCCAGCCAGACGTTCAATTTTACCGCCCTGAACAATGTAAACATCTTTTGCAGCCTTGAATATTTCAAAAGCACTGTCATCGTTGTTATATGCGTCTAAATCCTCTTCCACAACAATTGATGTTTCAGTTTTTGGAATTTCATCGACTTTTTCACCCATAAAGTCTGTGAACTTTTCGAGATTTTCACCGGTGACAGCAGATATCATCATAACATTATCAACAACTTCACTAAACTGTTTAAGAAGTTCTTCTTTTCTTTCATCATCAATTGCATCTATTTTATTTAAAGTAACTATCTGATAAAGATTTGCAAGATGTTCTGAATGTTTTTCCAATTCTCTGTTAATTTTCAAATAGTTATCAAAAGGATTTTCTTCTGTACCATCAATTAAATGAACCAAGAAACGGCATCTTTCAACGTGTCTTAAAAAATCATGTCCAAGCCCTACGCCTTCAGACGCACCTTCAATAAGCCCTGGAATATCAGCCACAACATAACCGTCGCCTGAACGTTTTTTAACAACCCCTAAGTTAGGTATAAGAGTTGTAAACGGATAATCAGCTATCTTTGGCTTAGCCGAACTAATTCTGCTTATTAAAGTTGATTTACCTGCATTAGGCATACCCAATAAACCAACGTCAGCAAGAAGCTTTAATTCTAACGACAACTCTCTTTCTATACCTGGTTCACCCGGCTCACAAAATTGAGGAGCACGTTTTTGCGATGTCGCAAATCTAGCATTGCCTCTGCCGCCTCTACCACCTTTTGCAACCAAAGCCTTTTGTTCGTGTTCGGTTAAATCTGCAATAATATTTCCGGTCTTAACATCTTTTACCATTGTGCCTAAAGGAACTTTAATATATAAATCTTTTGCACAAGCACCGTGCATATTTTTAATACCGCCATTTTCACCGCATTCAGCTTTAAAAACAGATTTGTGCTTAAAATCCATTAGAGTAGACATATTTTCATCAGCAACAAGATAAATATCACCGCCTCTGCCGCCGTCGCCGCCAGCCGGACCGCCTTTGTCAACATATTTTTCTCTTCGCCAAGCAACCATTCCGTTGCCGCCTCTGCCTGATACTACTCTTATTTTACTTTTATCTATAAACTTCATTTTTTCAATACTGCTTACGACTTTAAAGTAAGCACCTTTCATTTTTTTTGCATTTTTGTAGTAATATAATATTACTATGAAAAATATAAAAAATAAATTGTTCTCTAAAGAACCAGTCCAGATAGGACCTGAAAGCGGATATGACAACTACATTATGGCGATAGAATCTAGCTGTGACGAAACAGCCTGTGCCATAGTCAAAAACGGACGTGAAGTCATTGCAAATGTTGTAGCTTCACAAATCAAAACCCACGCTCAATTCGGCGGTGTTATACCGGAAATTGCGGCAAGAGAACATTTAGATTCAATAAACATAGTTATTGAAGAAGCTTTTGAACAGGCTAAAGAAAGTGCAGGTATTACTCCTAAAGATATTACAGCTTTTGCCGGAACTGTAGGTCCTGGATTAGTGGGCTGTCTTTTAGTTGGGTTAAATGCCGCTAAAACTTTAGCTTTAACATATGACAAACCGTTTATAGGTGTAAATCACCTGAATGCTCATCTATGCGGCAACTATATTGATACTGAGTTAAAACCTCCTTTTATGGCATTGCTAGTAAGCGGCGGTCATACACAAATTATTGATGTAAAATCATACTCTCACCAAGAGATTATCGGCGAAACAGTTGACGATGCCGTGGGAGAAGCTTATGACAAAGTTGCCAGACTAATCGGACTTCCTTATCCTGGCGGTCCTAGATTGGACAAACTTGCACAAGAAGGTAATCCTTTTGCGTTCAAACTTCCTGAAAGCAAAATTGACGGATACAATTTCAGTTTTAGCGGGTTAAAAACTGCAGTACTCAGACTTGTTAAATCATTCGATGTTCAAGAACTTCCAGTAAATGATATTTGTTCAAGCTTTCAAGAAACAGTTTCTTCAACTCTTTTACATAAATTAAAAAGAGCTTTAGAAGCTGTAGGCTACAATCAAGTTGTTATAGCAGGCGGTGTTGCTGCAAACTCAGAAATAAGAAAGAAAGTTTTTGACTTAGAAAAAGAAGGCTACAAAGTATTTGCACCACCAATGAAATATTGCACTGATAATGCTGCAATGGTTGCTTCATGTGCATATTTCAACACAAACACATTTGATGATGTAAATATTGAAGTATTTTCTCGTGTAAAATAAGCAATTAATAATCAAGCAAGAACTTTTGAATAAACTCTTGAAAGTATAAATTTACTTATTTTCTTTTCCAATTCTACATCATGATGATAATTAGTTTCTTTGATAAAATAACAAGGACTTGTTACATTTATTTCAATAATTTTTTCATCAATTACGTCAAGGCCGACAAGAGGTAGTCCAAGTTTATTCATTTCTTTAGCAACAGGAAGAAACTTTTCCTTTTCACTTTCTGAAAGTTCAGCCTTTACAATATTGCTGTCACAATGATCATTAAATTTAAAATCATCATTTGAAGGAAGCTTTTGTATGCAAACATCCAAAACTTCATCACCTAAAAACATAACTCTTTTATCGCCGAATTTTGCCTTAGGGATATATTTTTGAACCATAATCAATTTTGTTTGATTATTTGTCATTGTGTTAATGATAACCGCAGTGTTTTTATCTCCCTTTTTCAAGGTCATTACACCTGAGCCGAAACAGCCGTTCAATGGTTTCAAAACGATTTCTTCATGTTCATTTAAAAACTTCATGATATCTGATTTTGAACAAGTAACAATATTTTCAGGCATTAAGTCTAAGAACTTTACTGTATGCATTTTTTCATTAAAATCTCTTATTGATTTAGGATCATTAAGTATCAAAGTTTTTTCTCTATCCACAAAATCAAATATGTAAGTTGCATTTATATAATCCAAATCAACAGGCGGATCCGGTCTAAACATTACAAGTTGAAAATCTTCTATTTTTCTTAATTTTTCAGCCTTATCATAGAAAATATTTCCGTCTTTTTCGTACGCCTCATAACAATGAGAATATGCAATACCGGCATTTAAGTTAAGTTTATCAATTGTAGTAATATAAACATTCTCATTTTCTTTTAAGAATTCCCTGATTAACCAAAAGTTTGTAACCAAATTGTTGAACTCAAAATATTTTAGTTCAACTCTGTCAATAATAAATAAAATATCCATAATGCCTCGATTCTTATATCAGGAATGTTAGCACCAACAAAAAATTACGGCAATAGAAATTTAGGCTAGTCCGAAAAAGTGCAAAAAACTATCTTTGAATACAGCGTATACTTTTAGCTTCATCTTTACTACTTGTAGAACGCCATCCGCCAAAATTTTGTG
The DNA here is from genome assembly GCA_046955055.1 of Candidatus Gastranaerophilaceae bacterium. Taxonomy (GTDB): domain Bacteria; phylum Cyanobacteriota; class Vampirovibrionia; order Gastranaerophilales; family Gastranaerophilaceae; genus JBKUMA01. The sequence goes on along the minus strand of JBKUMA010000028.1, from coordinate 794 downwards.
TCCAAGCCCAACCAGCATTATAATCATTAGATGACCAGTACACTCCTGACGGAATACCTAAGAGTAGTTTATTAAAAGCTATAGCAAGAAGTTCATCTCTATTAGGTACAAATAAATTTTTATCTAAATTTTGACAACTATTATTTGCTTCATCAAAAGTAGCTCTTTCTGAATCTATTTTATACACATCAGGTGCATAAGCAACAACTTTTTCATCAGGATAGATAACTGTAACAAAGCCGATATCTTTACCAACCTCATTTGGACGTGCAAGTCCGTTCATATCGTAAACTGCATTAACACATACTCTATCTTGTCCATAATGACTAGAACTCTTATTATCACTCACACAGATAGGATTATAAAAAAGGTTTACAGAATAGCCGTTAGAAAGTACTAAGCCATAGCTGAGAGCATTTGGATCTAACTCAGGTCCAGAAACATACCCTACTAAATCAGATGATTTTCTTGGCATTGTAATTTTTGTTTTTGGCTCTGTCAAAGTGGTTATTGCATTTGGATTTGTTTCTATTCCGCAAGAACGCAAATTATTATTCTTACAAGTTTTTACTATTTGGATTTGCTTGCGTAAGTGATTTTCTACAAAGTCTTCTGCATCTACTGAATTGCCTATGCCTTCTGTTACAGTAATATTTCTTACTGCTCCGCCAATGGTTACTAATGCCTTTTGACGGGCTCCGCGATATTTTCTGTCATTAGCATTATTTATTAATGTAGGCATTGTTAACGCCGCAACTATTCCGATTATGCCTAAGGTAATTAAAACCTCAGAC
>JBKUMA010000027.1:0-11205 GCA_046955055.1 Candidatus Gastranaerophilaceae bacterium | reverse complement strand
GGATGGAAAATAGATATTAAGAGCGTTTCTCAAATGGAAAAAGCAGAAGCCGAAAATATTAACAACTATGTTGAAGAAGAAGTAATTGAAGAAGACTATATCGAAAATGATGAACTTCAAGAAGAAATTGAAGAAGAAATGAATCAACAAGTTGTTGATGAAGAAGATATTCAGGAAGAACCGGCAGAAGAACAACCTGAAATAGACGAAGAATAATAATTCATAGACATACAACAGTAAAGAACCTCATAAATATGAGGTTCTTTACTTATATAGAAATATGAGTTTTTTGTATGTTGGTTGACAAAAAAAATTGAGCGAATATCATAATATTATGGCTTAAAATACCAAATTAGTATTATAGTATAAGTAAAGAAAAAAGGAGATTAATCTCATGGCACGTGAAAAGTATGAACGTACAAAACCGCACGTTAACGTAGGTACAGTAGGCCACGTTGACCACGGTAAAACAACATTAACAGCTGCTATTACCGGTGTTATGGCTGCAGCAGGTGGAGCTCAAGCTAGAAAATTCGATGAAATCGATGCTGCTCCAGAAGAAAGAGCAAGAGGTATAACCATCTCTACTGCTCACGTAGAATATGAAACTGAATCAAGACACTATGCTCACGTAGACTGCCCAGGTCACGCTGACTATGTTAAAAACATGATTACAGGTGCAGCTCAAATGGACGGTGCAATTCTTGTAGTTGCAGCAACTGACGGTGCTATGCCTCAAACTCGTGAACACATTCTACTTGCTCGCCAAGTTGGTGTTCCTAACTTAGTTGTATTCTTAAACAAATGTGACATGGTTGATGACCCTGAATTATTAGAATTAGTTGAAATGGAAGTAAGAGAACTTCTTTCTTCTTATGAATTCGACGGTGACAATATTCCGTTCATTCATGGTTCAGCTTTAAAAGCTTTAGAAGCAGTTCAAGCTAACCCTTCTATCCAACGTGGTGCTGATAAATGGGTTGATAAAATTTGGGAATTGATGGATGCTATCGATTCTTATTTCCCAACTCCAGAACGTGACTTAGACAAACCATTCTTGATGCCTGTTGAAGACGTGTTCTCAATCACAGGTCGTGGTACTGTTGCAACTGGTAGAGTTGAACGTGGTACTGTTAAAGTTGGTGAAGAAGTTGAATTAGTTGGTTTAGGCGAAACTAAGAAAACAACTGTTACTGGTGTTGAAATGTTCAGAAAACAACTTGATCAAGGTCAAGCTGGTGATAACATTGGTGCTTTATTACGTGGTATTGATAAAACTGAAATCCAACGTGGTCAAGTACTTGCTAAACCAGGTTCAATCAAACCTCACACTAAATTCACAGCTAACGTTTATGTATTGACAAAAGAAGAAGGCGGACGTCATACTCCATTCTTCCCTGGTTACAGACCTCAGTTCTATATCAGAACTACTGACGTAACTGGTTCAATCAAATTCGAAGGTCAAATGGTAATGCCTGGTGATAACGTTGTTATGGAAGTTGAACTTATCGCTCCTGTAGCTATCGAAGAAGGTATGAGATTTGCGATTCGTGAAGGCGGCCACACAGTTGGTGCCGGTGTTGTAGACAAAATTATTGAATAATTTTAAATACAATATTTATAAATTGAAAAAGAGTCTTGAGAAATCAAGGCTCTTTTTTTACATAGATAAATTGTGACAGAAACGTAAAAGCGGTATTATATACCGCTTTTTAAACCCCTAAATTTTGTACCTAATTCCAATAAAATCTTATTTTGCAGTCACTTGTAGTGCTGAAAATTTGTTAGCTTCTTTAGATTTTTGTAAATATTTTACTAAAGATTTTGCTACGATTTCTGAGCGTTTTTTGTTTTCTTTGTCCAATATTTCGAAATATTCGTCAAGTGATGACATTAAATAATCTGCGTTGCTCATTTCCTTTTCCCCTATAATTTTGTTATTCTTTTCCCGATTTTTACCTTAACTTTTACCAATTAACTTTTTTGAAATTGACTTAACCAAGAAGTGCTTCTAAAATTTCTGCATTTTTTGTTGCTTTTTGAGAGTTTCTAACTTGATTTCTATACATATAAGTACGAAGTGCTTCTCTAATTAACTCAGAGCGTGTACGGTTTTCGTTACCTGCAACTTGATCGATTTCATCTAAAAATCTTTCCGGCATTGAAATTAATACTCTTGCCATAAATTTCTCCTTTAAATTTTCCCTGATAACTTTTCCTCTGTACCTATATAAAAAAAATTATTCATTAAAAATTGCTTAAAGTGTATATATTTTGTATTAACTGCTTAATATAAGTTTACATATTTCCTTTAAAACCTTCTTACATAATAGTTTTTGTCATTCTTTAATTCGATACGGATTTTAGTTAAAAGCTCATCATTAAAATTTTTTGTTAAAATTTTTGCAGTTTTTTCTCGTATTGTATAATCTTCAATATTTTTAGTACTATATAGTATACATTTTAATGACTGAATGTCAAATTTGTCATATAAATGGTAAATGGTTTCAAGGCACCAGTATAATTTAAAGACTTCTTTATTAACTTTGTATTTGCCGTCTTGAATATTAAATTCTTTTATTTTTTCTAATAAATTCATTGTGAGTTTTGATAGTTTTGGGCAAAAGTAGTTGCAAAACTCTATGTTGTTTTTTAAGTTACATATCACAAAAATTACATTTCTGCATATATTGCCGTTAATGTCTATTACTGCGTCAAGTAATGTATCATAGGTAAACTGATTATGAAAGTAATTTATAAATTCTTGGTTATGAGAAAATTCTTTTAACTTAAAAGAAACTGCTTCTCTTATTTTACCGTCCTGACCGGTTAGATTTGAAACTAAAGTTTCTGCATCGGATGTGGAAGTTATTTTTTCTAACTTAAGAGCAGAGATTTGTTTCTCAACTACAGAGCCATTTTTGAGAAAGTTTATCAAGTCTTGATGTGAAAAATTATTTTCATAAAGGTTTAAGGCAGTATTAAAATTTAAATTATTTTCTTCATTCTTAATTTCTAAATAATTACTATTCAAATTTTGCACCTCGGCTTGCTATAACAATAATATAACATAAACTACAATGAAATTTTAAGGGAATATAGTTTTAATGAATGATATAAAATTAGAATATAGTTTTATAATATAGACAGGAGAATATCATGCAAGAAATAATAACATTTTTTCAAGAAATTTTTATGATAAAAGAAGAAGGCAGTAAGATAAAAATAGGTCTGTCTCAATTTAAAGAAGAAGAGAAGAAGCCAGAAAAGAAAGTAAAAAAACTTGTTAAAAAGCCTGAAGAAATAAAGCTTTCAGACTTAATGCGAAGAGCGTAGTATTGATATATATTAATTTATATGTTATACTAAATTATAGCAAAGTATAATAAGGAGGCTACGTATGAAAAGATTTGCAATGCTCGGGGGGGGGGCAGAAATTTAAAGCTCCTGGTTCATTCTGAGGGTCTTGTCCCGATCGAATCTAACTTATGTCTAAATTCAAAGGCTGGCTTGTCACGGCTGTCACCTCGCAATAACTTATTTGCATTTACTCTAGCTGAGGTTTTAATAACTCTTGGAGTAATTGGTGTCGTGGCTGCCTTAACCTTACCCGGTTTGGTAGGTAACTACAAAAAACAAATGTATGTAACGCAGCTTAAAAAGACAGTCGCAACGCTAGAGCAGGGATTTAGAAAAGCAATGGCTGAAGATGGGGTTGATTGTTTGGATGATACTGAGTTATTTAGAAGTATTGATGAATATTATGCACCAGGAATGAGCTATAATGAAAACCAAGATGAATTTAAATCTCTATTCAAGAAATATTTTAATGTTGCAAAAATAGACGATGGTTTTTCTTATTATTTTGAAAGTATTTCCGGTGAGCCGTATGATAATGCTGATTACGGTAAGATACAATTAAGTGATGGTTCTATGATTTTTCATATATCTTTATCTCAGAATGCAATTAAAAAAACTAAGCAGGATTGTCAACTTATAAATGCTCTTGGAGGGAATATGTGTTCTCTTCAAGGAGAAATAGCGATTGATATTAATGGTGATAAAAAAGGTCCTAATATAGTTGGTAGGGATATATTTTATTTTGATTTATCCGGAGATGGGTACTTATATTCCTGGTATAGCAAGGATTATGCTTTATTTCATAATCAGACAGATTTATCTTCAAATAGTAAATATTGGCGAAATAAATTGTCGGAATGTGAGCAAGTTGGTTTTAGTTGTGCTGCTATAGTCATGGAAAACGGTTGGGTAATGGATTATTAATATTCTATACCTTTTCTGGCAACTATGCCTGTATTCCAGTAATGTTTTACAGGTTTAATTTCAGAGACGAGATGGGCCAACTCTATAATTCTTGGGTCTGCATTTCGTCCTGTAATAACAATTTCCATTTCTTCCGGTTTGCTTTTTAAGATATCGATAACTTCATTTATGTCAATTAAGTCAAGTGCAATTGCTATATTGGCTTCATCAAGAATGATAAGGTTGTATTCATTGTTTATAATTGATTTCTTAACCAGTTCCCATCCTGTTTGAACAGCTTTTTTGTCATCATTATTAATATTGCTGCTGTAGGCAATTCTATCAAGACCTGCTTGAACAATTGTAAGGTTGTTTTTTATTTCAGGCGAAAGGTTTTGAAAAGAAGTCAGTTCTCCATAGTCATTCCCGCCTTTTAAAAACATTACAAGTAGCACTTTCCATTTTCTGCCCAATGCTCTCATAGCAAGTCCAAGTGAAGCGGTTGTTTTTCCTTTACCGTTGCCTGTGTAAACCTGAATGTATCCGTGTTTGGCCCAGTCAGGGTTTATTAAATTGTTGTTTTCTGAATCTGTCATAGTTATTTGCCTGTAAGTTAGATTTATTATATATTAAAAAAATGAATAGTAAAACTGCCTTACGTGATAAAGCAAAGAATATAAGAAAACAGCTTAATTTGATTGATGTTAGCGAAAAACTTGTAAAAGAAATTCAAGCCGCCGAATATTATTCAAAAGCAAAACATGTCTTATTGTTCTATCCGTTGAAATACGAATTTAATCTTTTAAAATTACTTGATGATAATAAAAAGTTTTATCTGCCGAAGATGCATGGTAATGACTTGTTTATATGTCCATTTGCTAAAGGAGATGAACTGATAAGCTCTGACTTTAATGTTCAGGAGCCTTGTTCAAATCCTGTTAATCCTGAAATATTGGATTTGATAATTGTACCGGCATTGATGGTTGATAAAAAGAATTACCGATTAGGATATGGTGGTGGATTTTATGACAGATTTCTTTCCCGCTGGAATAATATTACTACAGTTTCTGCAATAGCCAGAGAACTTGTTGTGGAAGAATTACCTCATGAAGAATTTGATATACCTGTAGACTATATAATTGCAATGTAAGAAGGGATGCACAATAAGTACATCCCTTAAATTGGTTAGTTAAGGATAGGATATTATAGGTAAATCTTGTTTATCTTTAGCTATTTCTTAGTTCAATAATTACGCTGTGTATTCAGGTTTCCATTGCTTAATAGCTGCATCTTCACCTTGTTTACAAGATTCGTATTCCTGGTCAAGAAGTTTTAATTGAGTTTCTAACTGAGCTTTTTCTTTTTGAATTTGTTTTTCTTGCTCGTTAAGCAATTTTGCTTCTTGTTTGCCCATTCTTTCGCGTTCTTGATCGTAAAGATTTTTGAATACCCATTGTTGGTACATAGCTTGAGAATTAGGATCCATTTGCTGCATTTGCATTTGTAGCATTGGCTGCATCATACCGAATTTTTGTTGAGCCCCAAAGATTGATCCGTTATGGGAATACATCATAAACATCATTTGACGATTGAACATTGAACTTGGTGTATTCATCATATCGCTCATTGAAATTGAACCATCAGCTATGTTCGCGGCATATTGCTGCATATCTTCCAGCTTTCTGGTCAAATTCATCAAACGATAGTTCAAATCGTTTTTACGATGAATAATGTCTAATTTTCGGTATGCGAAAATTAATAGAGACATTGTTTTACTCCTACCTAAATTTTGTAACTAACCTTTTTACCTTACATTAATATAAAAACATGCAACTCCTTAGAATTGCATGTTTTACAGCTGATTGTTAAGTTTTCTTAATAATTCTATTTAGAACCTTTAGTTACAACTTTATCGATAAGACCGTATTCCAAAGCTTCTTGTGCTGTTAAGAAGTGATCTCGTTCACAATCTTCTTTAACTTTTTCTATTGGTTGTCCTGAGTTGTTTGCAATAATTTCAATTAACATATCTTTCATTCTCAAGATTTCTTTAGCTTCGATTTCGATATCTGTAGCTTGTCCTTGAGCACCGCCAAGAGGTTGGTGAATCATTACTCTCGCGTTAGGAAGAGCCATTCTTTTTCCTTTTGTACCAGAGCATAAAAGGAACGCACCCATAGAAGCTGCATCGCCTAAGCAAATTGTTGCAACATCGGATTTAATCAAGTTCATTGTGTCATATATAGCCATACCTGCTGTGATTACACCGCCTGGGCTGTTAATATATAACATAATATCTTTTTCACAATTTTCGCTGTCTAATAAAAGTAATTGTGCGACAATTGAATTTGCAACTTCATCGTTTATTTCAGAACCTAAGAATATAATTCTTTCTCTTAATAATCTTGAAAATATATCAAAAGAGCGTTCGCCTCTAGAAGATGCTTCAATAACAGTAGGGACATAACCCATTATTTTCATATAAGTTTCCTGATTCATATTTATCTCTCCTATTAATAATATATATTATATTACAAAATAATTGTAAGTACATAATAAATATTATATGAAACAAACAAGGGGTTTTGCACCCCTTCCACCCCGCACTCGTATTCTTTCTCTTTGTTGCGACGCAAAGAGAAAGAATACAAGACAAGAAAGAGAAACACGCTGTTTAACATCAGAAACCTGCGGTTTCCGAACCTTCCGCTAAGCCTAACGGGTTTCAGGGCTTTGCCCTGATGACTCGTTTCATTTAATCGGTGTGTTTTCTTTTCTTTTGCCTCACAACCAAAAGAAAAGAAATAGACTATTAATAATATTTATTATGTTAATAAATGTAACAAAAAATATACATGCTGAAATTGGTAGTTTTATTATTTTTTTATATATGTAAGAGAGATAAAATAAGAGGACAGAGCGATGGCTATTTCAAACATTCATGAAACATTGTTAATGTACACAAAACAAAAATCTATGATTAACGAAAAGTTGTCAACAGTTATGATGAATATTTTATCATCTTCAAGACAAACTGCTGAAAACCAATCAAAGTACAATGATAAACAACAAGAATTATATTTTAACTATTATTATGATAATCCTGATGAGTATATGATTCAAACAGAAGAATTAGAAAGAGAACATGAGTTGGAACTTGCTAATATTAACTCTTGGGAAAAAGAGTTAGAATTGCAAAAGAACAACTTTGAAACCAAATTAAACGAAATTACAACTTTTGAAAACAGCTGGACTAAATTATTACAAACAAATATTAAAAACGACTTCTCATACGGAGCAGTTCAACAATAAAATTAAAGTAAAGAAGAAATGGTTATATAAACAAAAGAAGCAGATAATTCTGCTTCTTTGTTGTATGATAAAAGTATGTTAGAGAATGGCGAAAAACTTGGTGCTTTCATTGTCCCGACAGGAATTGGTGCTTCCATAGGCGGGTATGCGGGTGATGCAAGCGGTTATGCAAGACTTTTTTCAAAAGTTTCCAAATTAATTGTTAATCCAAATGTTGTAAATGCCGGATGTTTTTCAGGAATAAACGACAACATGTATTATGTTGAAGGCTATTCACTGGATAGTTTTTTTAAAGGTAATCTTAATTTGATGCCTTCTTCTAATAACAAAATTGGTGTAGTTTTTGATAAAGCTATTGGTAAAGATGTCTTAAATGTACATTTGAATACTATTAATGCAGTTAAATGCGTGTATGGTATTGATATTATGGGTTATGAAATAACAGATGAAGATGTAGGTGTTCAATTCACTCTTGAGGATAATGGAATTTCTACAGGCAGTGTTAAGAACATAGAAACCCTGCTTAGTGCGTCAGAAAAATTGCTTAACAGAGGTGCAGAGGCTATTGCAATAGTCTGTTTGTTTGAGGACCCTGAAGAAGACAATGCGGGTTATGCAAACGGAATAGGAACTGATCCTGTGGGCGGTGTTGAAGCTATTATTTCACATTATATTTCAAAAGAGTTAAGAGTTCCTTGTGCACATTCACCGGCTTTTGAAGATTTTCAAATCGGTTCTGAACTTGTTGACGGAAAAGCTGCAAGTGAATATATTACTCCGACTTTTTTACCTTGTATTCTCATAGGTTTAAGTAATGCACCAAAGTTTTCAAAATCAGAAGGCATAAATATTAATAGTTTGGATTATCTGATAATGCCATATGATTCATTAGGATGCATTCCTGTTATGGAAGCTATAAAACATAATATTACAATTTATGCTGTAAAAGAAAATGTTACAACTCTGAACGTTAATCCGCGAAGCCTTGGTATATCTGATTTTGTGACTGTAGTTGATACATATAATGATGTGCTTAATTTGCTTAAAGATTAACTTTTGTTAAGGCTTTTTTCTAACATATTAAAGTTATTTTTAAAGTCTGCCGTTATGCAATTTATCTATAAGGTAAATATGTGTGTAACTTCACGAAAGGAGAAAAAATGGTAGACAAGACAAATGGTGTAGGACCTATTACTAATCAAACTTTTAGTAAGAAAGGTGTGAAGCTTTCAGAATTGAAAGAAAACAAACTTTTGTTTGATTATTTCAAAAAAGCAGGATTGGATGAACACAGCTATGTGTTTGAGTCTGATATTGAAAAATTGAAAGAAGCTTACGACAAAAATGAAAACGGCAAGTTATCGAAAAAAGAAGCCCGTGCAATTTTTGGTGATGATGCTTCTAGAAAAGAACTTAGAAAAGCAATCAAAGGTATGAAAGAGATTGCAAACACTGAAATCAAAGATAAATTGGTTGAGGTTAAAACCGGTGAAAATTCATATGAAAGATATGATAAAAACGGTAATATTATAAGCAGCAGAATAAATGATTCACAAACAGGTGCTTATACCGAAGTTTTCTTTGTTGATGGGAATAAAGAAAAAGTAAGTATGAGTAAAATTAAAGATGATCAAGATTGCACAGTTACTACGACTTATGCAGATGGTAATGTAAATAAGCCTGAACAAATTATAGAAAATGATAAGGGCAAAGTTACAATAACTGACTTTAAATACCAAGGTGATAATCTGGTTTCAGCTTTGAGAAAAGAAGGAAATACTATCACTGAAATTGAATACAATAAAGACGGTACTTCTTGTGCAACAATTACAAAACCTGACGGCACTATGGAAGTCAAAAATTATGATAAAGACGGAAATCTTATTCAAGATAAACCGGTCGAAGTAGCGGCAGACAAGCCTAAAGAAGAACAACCTAAGGCTGAAACTGCGACTAAAAAACCTGTTAAGGCTAAAGTTAATGTACCTGAAGATTGGGGCAAGGTTCCAATGAGTACAAGAATACATTCAGGTGTTATAGATACTAAAACTGCAGATGCTTCAGCAACAAAAATTATGGAGCAATTCAAAGTTAAAGAAGATGCTATAGACAAAGAAAAATTTGTTAAAGATTTAATCAAATACAACCCGAGCATTTACGACGAAAAAGGTAATGTTAAAAAGAATGCTAAATGGGATAGATTAGACTTGCCAAATAAAGTTGCAGAACAATATAAAAAGGCTGATGATGCAAAAGCAGGAAAAACACCGGATAAAACTCCGGATAAAGCACCTGGCAATCCGCCGCCAATAGATTCTTCACTAGACGGAGTACCTGATCCTAAAGATAAACTTAATAAGCCTAAAGCTCCTGGTGCTGAAACTCCAAAAGCTGATGCTCCTAAAACCAAAGAAGAAATTTTGGAAGCAAAACATAAAGATGTACAGGCAAGACGTGCAGAACTTGAACAAGCTTTTCCAAACACAAGCAATCAAGTGAAAATAAAAGCCGGTAAAGATGGTGGATTTGTATATGAATACAAAGGCGAAACATACAATACATTAGTAGATGTTGGCAGAGCAATAGATCCAAATTATGCAAAACCAAAGGCTAAAGCGGAAACTGCAGAAAATGCTGAAAAACAAGAAGCTGCTACAAGTGCACGCAAAGCAATAGCAAATGGCCGTCAAATTTTGGAAAACAGATCATCAGTTAACCCTGATATTTTAAAACCAGATGCAACAGCACAAGCACAGAATGCTGACAAAACCAATAAAGCGGCTCCTGATCCAAAGCGAGTTGCAGAACTAAGACAAAAATTAGCAGATACTAGGGCTTATGTAGCTAAGCAATGGCCGGAACAAGCAGCTAATATTTCTGTAAAATTAAATAAGGGCAATGTAGAATTTGATTACAATGGCAAACATTACAAAGATTATGCATCATTAAACGAAGCAATCAAAAATGAACCGCCAGTGTTAACAAAGAAAAAAGAACCATGGGAGATTGGTTAACATAAATATCATAAAAATAAAAAAGACCGTCAGTAAGTAGGCGGTCTTTTTTTTTATTTTACTAGTTCTGGTAATTCTTTTAAATCATAAAACAGTTTGCCTGCTGTTTGAAAATTTTCAGGTGAAGAACTTACATAAAATTTTTCGTATTCAAACTTGTCGTTTAGCATACTATTTATTTCTAAATCTTTTTTTATGTTTTCCACAAAAAACACAGCTGGATCTATAAATTTGTCTTGAGGCAAAAACTTTTTTAAAACACTCATTAAGTAAGGATAATGCGTACAAGCAAGTATAATTTTATCAGGTGAAAATCCCTTAGTCATTTCTAATATTTCTTTTACCTGTTGAATACTTTGCGGCTGATTAATCCTGTGTTCTTCTACTATTCTCACCCAATTTGGTGCGGAAATCTCAAGTACTTCAATTTTTGAGTTATATTTTTTGATTTCCTTGGAATAAGCATGAGCGTTTATTGTAGCAGGAGTTGCTATTACACAAAGTTTTTTTAGCCCCTCAAGCTGTGAAATTGTTGAACAAACAGATTGAATGATAGGGTAAATTTTGAAGTTGTAATTATTTTTTAATTTTTCATAAGTTATGGCAGAAGTTGTAT
>JBKUMA010000026.1:0-11231 GCA_046955055.1 Candidatus Gastranaerophilaceae bacterium | reverse complement strand
TAAACAGACTTAGTTCAACATATAGTATACTCTCAAACGCGTTTAATCTTATGATATCAGAAAATGGACCAATTACTGATTATGGGACTAATTATACAGAACGTGTTTATAAGATGCTAGAATTGTTACCAAATTATCTGCAAACAGATAAGGTCTGTAACAGAGCCTTGCAAGATAAATGTGTAACCAAAGGGCATAAAATGAGGGTAAAAGATTCAGGACATAGTTTTATTTCCGGAGATCCGGCTATGGTGCTAAGAAATGGTGCATTAGTAGCTATTGGACTTTCTGAAGGAGGTCGCAATTGCCTTCAAAATAAAAATCTTGATTATGGATGGATTGACTCATCAACTTATGCAGGCTATTGTGCTGTATTATGGATAGATATAAACGGCAATTCACCTCCTAACGTTTATGACCTGGATACGTTTAAGTTTTTAGTATACTATGATGGTATAGTTCCTGCAGGCGGAAATAGTTATGACGGCCACTTTGATACACATTGTCTGGATAACGGTGTAATAAATGCACGTAACGGCGAGTGTTCAGCCTGGGTTTTACATAATAAAAATATGGACTACATCAATTGTCCAGAAAAAATCGGCTGGAATAAGGCTAGCAGCTGTAAGGAATAATCTGGTAAAAAATAAAGACCGTTATTTTAACGGTCTTTTAATATAAACTCTCTAATCTTTTCTAAACAATAAGCACTTTACTAAATACTTACTTGACTGCGAACAGTCTTGCTTGAATACCTGCATCCGCATTAATTGTTTTTGCAGATGCTAATGCCATATTACGGCGTTTTTTTGCTCCTCTTAATATAAATTCCACACTGTCGCATACGTTACACGAAGGTGATACTATCTTTTTTAACATAAATCATTTACTCCTTAGTATTCTGATTACATATTTTATATCGGTTTGCTTTTCAGATTTCTTTAATAAATTAATGCTTATTGTTACAAAAATTAAAATATAGATGATTATAAAGCGTTGTTTACTTATAAAAACTTTTGTTATAGAGTGATTGCGGTTATACATATGTGAGATTAAATTATGAATAATGAGAAAGTTTCCGCTGTCTCTGTAATAAAAGCAATGGGACTTGTTTTTGGAGATATAGGCACAAGTCCTATTTATACCTTTACTGTTTTATTTTTAACGTTACAGGTTAATTATGAAAATATTTTAGGGATATTATCGCTGATAATTTGGACAATACTTTTGGTAGTAAGTGTTCAATATGCTTGGCTTGCAATGAGTCTGAGTAAGCGAGGCGAAGGCGGTGCGATAGTATTAAATGAGATTTTGAAAAGGCTTTTGAAATCCTCAAGAGCAGTAGCATTTTTCTCTCTTTTAACTTTTATAGGCGTTTCGCTTTTAATCGGTGATAGTGCAATTACTCCTGCAATAAGTATACTATCTGCGGTTGAAGGGTTAAGATTTATTGAACAGTTTCAATACTTGCCTCAATGCGTAATAATGCTTATTACGCTTGTTATTGCAATTGCATTGTTTAGTATACAAAAGCATGGTACAGAAAAAATTTCCAAAGTTTTTGGTCCTATAATGCTTGTATGGTTTTTAACATTAGGGATTTTTGGCGTTATATCAATCTTTGCAATGCCGTCAGTTTTTAGGGCGTTTAATCCGTTGATTGGTCTTAACTTTATAATGCACCATGGAATAGCAGGCTTTTTTGTATTGTCAGAAGTTATACTTTGTGTAACCGGTGCAGAAGCACTCTATGCTGATATGGGACATTTGGGAAGAAAGCCTATTACATATGCATGGGCGTTTGTGTCAATTATGCTTTATCTAAATTACTTAGGTCAGGGTGCGTTTTTAATAAATCATCCACATGTTAATAACATTTTGTTCGGAATGATATTTCATACATGCCATGCTCTTTATTTACCGTTTTTGGTTTTGAGTATTCTTGCAACAATAATTGCATCTCAATCTATGATTAGCGGTCTGTTTTCTATTATTTATCAAGGGATAAACACAAGAATTCTCCCGTTGTTTAAAGTTAATTATACATCTGAAATTATAAATTCACAGATATATATAGGTGCAGCAAATTGGTTTTTACTGTTTTTTGTAATATTAATAATCCTAATATTTCAAAAGTCATCAAATCTAGCAGCAGCATACGGTTTGGCAGTAACCGGAACCATTACCATAACAGGTATAATGGTAAGTTTAATTTATTACCTAAGAAAAAAATATATTCACTTTTTAGTGGCAATGTTTCTTTTAATGATTGATGTAATTTTCTTAATTGCAGCATCATCAAAATTGCTTCATGGAGGTTACTGGTCATTAATTATAGCCCTAATACCGCTTTCAATAATTCTTTTGTACACTCAAGGTCAAAAGGCGTTGTATAAGTCTTTAGTGTTTATGGAAAAAGATGTTTTTCTTGAAAAGTTTAATACAATATATCCAATTGTTTCAAAAATAAAGGGGACTTCTCTGTTTTTTACTCGCGGAATTGATAAAGTGCCGCCTTATGTTATTCAAACTTTATTTACAAACAACATTTTTTATTCAGAGAATATTTTTATTCAGATAAACAAGACTAATTGTGCATTTGGTCTGGATGCTAATTTAAATGAAATTACGTCAGGTTTAAAGGTTTTGGTAATTGATGCAGGCTATATGGAGATATTTAAGCTTGAAAAAGTTTTAAAAGAACTTGGAATTAAACCGAAAGTAATATTCTACGGTGTTGAGGATATTGATACGGAAAATCCTGTCTGGAATGTCTTTGCATTAATTAAGAAGATAACTCCGGCATTTGTTAGTTTTTATAATATGCCTGCACATAAAACACATGGTGTCATAACCAAAGTTAAAATAAAATAACGCATTAAAAAAAGGAACTGTTAATACAGTTCCTTTTTGATTATTTTGTTGATGATAAACTATTGAGCAGCGTAAACGCTTACTTGTTTTCTATCGCGTCTGTGAGCTTCAAATTTCACTTGACCGTCGATTAAAGCAAACAAAGTATCATCAGAACCGATACCAACGTTGTTGCCAGGGTGAACTTTAGTTCCTCTTTGGCGAACGATGATGTTACCAGCTTTAACAGTTTCTCCGCCGAATTTTTTAACGCCTAAACGCTTCGCTTCGGAGTCACGTCCGTTACGGGTAGATCCCATACCTTTCTTATGTGCCATTTTTATTCTCCTTGTTTTAACATAGCTTATGATTTTTGAGTTACCGCCTTATGACGGCTTTGAATGTTTATGCTTCAGTTGTTTCAGCTTCTTGAGCTTTCTTTTGAGCAGAAGTTCTGATTTTAGAAATCATTACTCTTGTAAATTCTTGTCTGTGGCCTTGTTTTTTTCTGTAGCCTTTTTTAGGTCTTTGTTTGTAAACAATAATTTTTTTGTCTTTGTCATGTTTAACAACTGTACCTTCAGCTGATGCACCAGACACGTAAGGTTGACCTACTTTAGATTTTTTACCGTTAACAACCATAACGATTTTATCAAAAACTACTTTTGCATCTTTTTCTGCGTTAAGTAATTCAACGTCTACATAACGTCCTTCTTCTATTTGGTACTGTTTACCGCCAGTTTCTACTATTGCGTACATTTTAAATGTCCTTTCTGATTGAGGTTTCGTAACCCTTTATTAATATTTTGGGGTTTTATCAACGATTTACCTGAGTATACACGTATAATTATTATCACCCACTCAAATTGCTCTGTCAAGTAGTATTAATATTTATTAACTTTGTGTTACGGGGTATTTTTTTGCTGTAAAATTAGAGTATCATGAAATTTACTTTAGAAGAGATAAGAAAAGCTGTAGGAGCTGAAATTTTAGTTAATAAATGCTCTGTTAATAATAAAAATTATAATATTTCCACAGATACAAGAACAATTAAAGAAGGCGACATTTATCTGCCATTGAAAGGTGCGAATTTTGACGGTGAAAAATTTTGTTCCGATGCTGTTGAAAAAGGTGCGTTAGGATGTTTTGTCACTAAAGATGAGTATCCTGATAGTGCAGAATTTGTTTTAAAGGTTGATAATACTTTAACAGCATATTTATCCTTAGCAAAATATGCAAGAGAAAAATACAACCCTAAAACCATTGCTATTACAGGCAGTTCAGGTAAAACAACTACAAAAGAGATGGTATATTCTGTATTGAGCGAAAAATTTAAGACCCAAAAAACTTATTCAAACCACAATAACGAAATTGGACTTTGTCAGACTGTTTTGACTATGCCTGAAGATACAGAAGTTCTAATTATAGAAATGGGTATGAGAGGTTTAGGAGAAATAAAATTACTATCAGATTATTCGCATCCTGATTATGCAATAATTACAAATGCAGGCTCTGCTCATATCGGTCGTCTTGGAAGTTTGGATAATATTGCAATTGCTAAGAGTGAAATAATTTCATCGCTAAATAAAAACGGTGCTTTAATCGCAAATGACAATCCACGTCTTAAAAAGTTTGCAAATTTTGACGGTGAAAGGATATTTTATTCAATAAACGATGTAAAAGTTATAGAAAAAAGACCTTCGTATTCTAAATTTGTATATAAAGAAAAAGAGTACGAATTAAATGTTGAGGGTGATTATAATATTGAAAATTCCCTCTCTGCAATAGAAGTCGGCTATAAACTTAAAATGACTTATGAGGAAATCAAAAAAGGTTTAGCATCATACAGACCTATAGAAAAACGCTGGGAGAGCGAAAATGTTAATGGATTAAATATAATAAATGACAGCTACAATTCAAATCCAGAATCAATGAAGGCTTCTGTTTCAACATTTGTTGAGCTATATCCAAATCCTCTTGTAGTTTTGGGTGATATGGGTGAACTGGGCGAAGACGAAGTTGAATTCCACAGAGAAGTTGGTACTTATTTAGCAAATAAGGTTAAGAACATTAACAATGTTAAATTTATTACTGTCGGAAATTTAGCACGTGAAATTGGCAAAGAGCTTGCTAATTCAGGAATTGCTGTTGAATTTTTTAATTCAAATAAGGAGGCATCGCTTTACATTCTTGATAATGTAAATGTCGGTACTACAATATTTTTAAAGGCTTCCAGAGCTATGAAGTTCGAGGAAATATTAGAATATTTAAAGGCAAGATAAAGAGGGTAAAAAGCTCTGACGAAGATATAAAAAGTCAGATAAGTATAGGATAAAGAGGGTAAAAAAATGATAATGCTAGCAGTTGCATTTTTGCTTGGAATGATATTATGTTTGTTATTTGGTGTTCCATATATCGATTTTCTGAAAAAGAAAATGATTGGGCAGTATGTAAAAGACTGTGCTCCGGAAGCTCATGCCAAAAAACAAGGTACACCGACAACAGGCGGAATTTTTATTATAACTGCAATTATGCTTGCTTCTGTGGTTGTTTTGGCTCTTGCTCAAAGACTTGATACAGACGCTTTTATTATCCTTCTTACTCTTCTGTTTTATACTTTTGCAGGTTTTCAAGATGATTATTTGAAAATCAAAGGTAAAGCTAATGATGGTTTGTCAGCACGTGGAAAACTGATGCGTCAGATTGCTATAGCATTACTTCCTGTTTTGTATTTAATGATGACTAATACATCTGCAGGTGACGTAACATTTGGTCAATATACGCTGCATTTGGGCTGGCTGTATCCTGTATTTGCGGTATTTGTTATTACAGGTGCATCAAATGCTTACAATTTAACAGACGGTTTGGATGGCTTAGCTGCTTCAACCGGAATATTTGCATTTGCTGCTTGTGCAATTCTTGCTTTTGTAAACGGTTCATCAGAAGTAGCAATTATTGGGGCAGCTGTTTCAGGTGCTCTTTTTGGATTTTTAAGATATAACAAACCTAAAGCTCAAGTGTTTATGGGTGATACAGGTTCGCTTGCGTTGGGTGGTCTTTTGGGTACTCTTGCTGTAATGGGGAAGTTTGAAATTTTACTTATTTTGATAGGCGGAGTATTTGTTGCAGAAACTCTTTCTGTAATAATTCAGGTTATAAGTTTTAAAACAACAGGAAAACGTGTGTTTAAAATGTCACCTGTTCACCATCATTTTGAGTTGTGCAATTGGAGTGAAAAAAAAATTGTTGTAGTATTTGCCTTAACATCGGCTATACTATGTGCAATAGCAGTTATTTTAAATATTAAAGGTATTATCTAAAAATGAAATCATTAAAATTATTCGATAAAAAAGTTTTAGTATTAGGCTTGTCCAAGAGCGGAATATCAGCCGCAAAGTATTTGAATAAAAATGGTGCTGATGTTTATATTACAGAATTTAGAGAACAGAAGCCTGAGGATATCCAAAATATAAAAGAGTTAGAAGAGCTTGGAATTAAAATTGAGATGGGCGGTCATTCTGATGAATTTATAAAAGATTCATATATTGCAGTGACAAGTCCCGGTATTCCGCCGCAAAGCGAAATAATGCAGCGTTTAAAAGAAAATAAGGTTCAAGTTATTTCAGAAATAGAACTTGCTTACACTCAAACCGGAATTCCTTTTATTGCAATAACAGGTACTAACGGAAAAACAACCACAACAGCTTTGACTTCACATATTTTAAATGAAGAATTTAAAGCTTTGCCATGCGGAAATTATGGCAAGCCACCTTGTGATTTGTTGGAAGATAAGTTGGATTATTTTGTATGTGAATGCAGTTCTTTCCAATTGGAATACAGTCCTGCTTTCACACCGCAAATATCAGTTTTTACAAACTTTACTCCTGATCACATAGATTGGCATAAGGGGCTTGAAAATTATTTTAATGCAAAGGCTAGGATTTTTAAAATGCCTCAAGCACCTGCTTTTTCAGTTCTTAATGCAAAGGATGCTAAGCTTCTGGAATTTTCTAAAGAATGTGACGGAACTGTTTTTATGTTTGCCGGTGATATTGGGGAAAACTGTTCTTATGAAAAAGACGGAGCAATATATTTCAAGAGAAACGGGGTTGAAGAAAAAATTATTGATTTGTCAGAATGCCCGTTAATCGGTGAACATAATTATCAAAATGTAATGTGTTCAGTAATTTGTGCAAAACTTGTTGGAGTTTGCAATGATAAAATAAAAAATGCTATAATGTCATTTAAAGTTCCAGAACACAGACTGGAAAAATTCCAAGAATATAATGGAACGGTATTTTATAACGATTCAAAAGCAACTAATCCGGAAGCTTCGTTAGTGGCTATTCGCTCATTTAACAATGAAGATGTAGTTCTGGTTGCTGGCGGGCGTGATAAAAATACTGATTTAACAGAGTTTGCACAAGCTTGTAATAAACATATTAAAACTGTGGTTTTGATAGGTGAAGCAGCTGACAGGTTTGAACAAGAACTTAAAAAGAACGGTTTTGACAATATAATACGTGAAAAAACTATGGAAGAAGCAATAGATAAATCTATTTCTTTAAATCCGGATGTTGTATTACTTTCACCGGCATGTGCAAGTTTTGATATGTATAGCGGTTACGAAGAAAGAGGAAAGGTTTTCAAGGAATATGTCTTATCAAAGACCAATGCCTAACAGCAGTATAAAAGAAAGAGAATATGCGGGCAGATCGCCTTACGGTGACCAGCCTATTCAAAGTGTTATTATATCAGCTCCTGATAAAACTCTTTTGATAGTTGTAGCTTTCCTTGTTATTATAGGCTTTTTGGCTATATTTTCGGCAACAGCTCCAAAATGTCTGGATGAAGGCGGTAACCCTGCTCAATTCCTATTTAAACAGGTAATCTGTTTTGTTGTCGGTTTTATTGCAATGAAATTCTTTATGAACTACGATTACAAAAAGCTTGCTGACTGGAACGTAATGTTAACTGCCGGTATATTGTTAACCTTGTTTCTGGTGGATTTTACCCCTCTTGGAGTAACGGTAAACGGTGCTAAACGATGGATAAATCTGGTTGGTTTTCAGTTGCAGCCGTCCGAATTTGCAAAACCTGCTGTTGTCCTTTTGCTGGCTCATGCATTCAGAAAAGACGCAAATTTGTTTGATCAGGAAAAATGGATGTGGGCATTCTTTCCTATTCTTGCAATGATGGGTTTGATTTTTATTCAGCCTAACTTAAGTATGGTTATACTTCTTTTAGCTACGTCGGTTGTAATGTTTTTATGTGCCGGCGGCTCTATGAAACTATTTTTAAGCTGTGTGGGTGCAGGCTTAACTACAGTAATTATTGCAGCAGCAACAATTATTAAACCTTACCAGCTGCAGCGTTTAAAAACCTGGCGACATCCGGAGCTTGACCCTTTGGGTGCAGGATATAATATTATTCAATCACTGATTGCATTTGCATCAGGTGGATTAAGCGGAGTCGGTTACGGCGGTTCTATTCAAAAACTTTCTTACCTTCCGGAATGCCATACAGACTTTATTTTCGCGATTATAGCGGAAGAATTAGGACTGGTTGGCTGTCTTTTGGTAATAGGTTTGTTCTTTACTTTAATTCACAGAGGCTTGTTAATAGCGGCAAGATGTCCTGATATGTACGGAAAACTTCTGGCTGTCGGACTAACTTTTTCAATAGGTTTTCAAGCATTCATGAATATGAGTGTAGCAAGTTCATTCTTGCCGACAACAGGTGTTCCGTTGCCTTTCATAAGTTACGGCGGTTCTTCATTAATTGTTTCATTAATAATGGTGGGTATACTGTTAAATATATCTAAAAAAAGAATTAAAAAAATAAGGAATCAAGGTAGTGTCTAATAATCAGGACAAAAAAAAGTACGTTTATTTTATTACCGGCGGCGGAACAGGCGGTCATATATATCCTGCTGTTGCTGTGGCTGACGCATTAATGCAGGATGAAGAAACAAAAGATTTGTTTTACATAGGTAATCCAAAAAATTTAGAATACGATATTGTAAAACAAAAGGGATATAAATTTTTAGGAATAAATGTTCATGGAATGCCAAGACGTTTTAGTTTTGATTTTGTTAAATGGGCATTTCAACTTTGGGTAGCGTGGTTAAAATGTTGCTTTTATCTTTTAAAATACAAGCCAAATGTTGTTTTTGGAACAGGGGGATACGTTTCGGCACCAATATTGCTTGCTTGTATTTCATTTATCAAGGGTAAAACACGTCCGACTCCTTATATGATGCATGATTGTGATGCTCAACCAGGGCTTGTTACAAGAAAATTTTCAAATCACGCAAAATGTGTATCGCTTGCATTTGAGAGTGCACAAGAATTTGTAAAAAATAAAAATTGCTGTATTAACGGCAATCCTATAAGAGAAAAATTTAAAACTTTAACTAAAGAAGAAGCCCGTAAAACTTTGGGACTGGAAAATAAACTTACAGTGTGTATAATGGGTGGTTCGCAAGGTGCAAGGACTATTAACGATTCTGCTGTTGAAATACTGAAAACACTTTCGTTGGAATGCAATGTTCAGGTTATATTTCAGACAGGAAAGAAGAATTTCGAACGTGCTATAGAGCAATTAATAACAATTTATCCTCAATATCAATCTGATAAAAATATTATTATTAAACCGTATTTTGAGGATATGGTGACTGTATTAAAGGCTAGTGACATTGCTGTTTCACGCTCAGGTTCTTTGAGTATTTCAGAAATTGAAGCTTCAGGTATTGCTCCGATTTTTGTTCCATATCCTCATGCGGCTTCAGACCATCAGCGTAAAAATGCAAAGTGTATGCTCGAAAAAAATGCCGGTCTGTATGTTGAAGACAGTGAACTAACTCCGAAATGTCTTCTTGATATGTTAAAATCATTGATTGACAATCCTCAAAAACTGCATTCTATTCAACAGAATGTGCTTTCTCTGGCAAAATTTAACGGTGTAGAAAATATTGTTTCTCAGTTAAAATCTATTGCGGAGTCAAAAAAAATAGTGTATAATAAATCTATTGTTAAATAATGCTTGGAAGTTTTTAAGGAGGCTAAAAAATATGAAAAGATTTGCACAAATTGGGGGGGGGGCAAAAATTTAAAGCTCCTGCATGGGTTTACGTTATCTGAGGTTTTAATCACTCTAGGTATAATCGGTGTTGTTGCGGCTATGACATTGCCATCATTGATTACAAAATACGAGAAGCAAGTTACTGTGAACCGTTTAAAAGTTGCTTATCAGATGTTTTCTGATGTAATACAACAAGCTATTACAGATAATGGTGGAGAAATTATACTATCTGATGATATTCTTTCATATGTAGGGATTTCTGGCAATAACTCAGTGGTTTCTCAACAATATATTGAACCTTATATAAAAGGAGTGAAAAAATACAGTGGAAAAAGGATAGAGATAAAAAATAAGGCAGGCAATAATGGTTTTGTGCTTGGATATATGAATGATGATAGGGCAGCTATGTGTACACCAAACGGATTTTGTTATTGGGTAATAAATCATGGTGCTAACTATTGTTATCTTGTTGTAGATATAAATGGTCCTAAAAATCCTAATATTGTGGGCAGAGATGTTTTTGTATTTGACATAAACGGTACTTATAAGCCAGGGCTTGGTTTTAATGATATTTCATTGCCACACCCTATTTTAAAGGTTTATAGTGGATATTCAAACATAGAAGAAGTCATTAATGAGTTTTGTAGTAATACATCTTCAAGTTTTTGGAATGGAGATATGTGTTTTACAAAAATTGTAAGAGATGGATGGGAGATAAAAGATGATTATCCTTGGTAAAAATAAGGCATTTACTTTAGCAGAGGTATTGATTACTCTAGGAGTTATTGGGATTGTTGCAGCATTAACTTTACCAAATATGATTGCAAATCATAGAAAAAAAGTTGTAGCAGTTCAATTAGAAAAATCATATGCAGAATTAAATCAGGTTATATCTATGGCAATAGCAGAACATGGCGACCCTTCAGGCTGGGATTATTATGGAAAAGGTGACACTTATGGCGAAAATGATATTCTTGAACAATGGGTTAATACATACATGACGCCTTATATTTCTAATATAGCAGCAAAAGGTAAATGTACTGTTACAAAATGTTTTGGAATTTATGGTTATTATTCTCCGGATTATGATGCTTCCTCAAACTCTGCAAATCCAAGAATGCCGATGTATATGATTGTTAAAGGAGGAAGTAGTTCTATTGCTTGGGGAGTATCACGTTTCCCTGGTGTTTACTCATATGCTACTATTGTTCATGTTTATTTGAAAAATCCTCCACCGCCTATTTGGCCAAGAAATGGTAAAGATGTATTTACTTTTATTTTTGATAGACGTGAAA
>JBKUMA010000025.1:0-11496 GCA_046955055.1 Candidatus Gastranaerophilaceae bacterium | reverse complement strand
TCAATTATATGCGTAAACAATTCAGTATAAGTTGCAGGGTTAGAACGCGGAGTTCTGCCTATAGGTGACTGATCAATATCAATTATTTTATCAATATTTTCAAAACCTAAAATTTCATCAACACCTTGAGGTTTAGGTCTGTTTTTGCGTAATTTATGGATTGCATATTCATAAATTAAATCCTGCATTAAACTTGATTTTCCTGAGCCTGAAACTCCGGTTAGAACAACAATTTTGCCCAAAGGAATATCTACGTCAATATTTTTAAGATTATTAATATGTGCATTTTTAACCTGCAAGAAATTGCCATTGCCTTCTCTGATTTTTTCAGGTATAGGTATAAATTTTTCACCGCTCAAATACTTTCCTGTAATAGATTTCTTTGCATTAACAATATCTTCTATTGTACCTTTTGCAATAATCTCACCGCCGTTAACACCTGCTTTTGGTCCAATATCAACAATATAATCAGCATTTCTAATTGTATCTTCATCATGTTCAACAACGATTAAAGTATTACCAAGATTTCTAAGCTTTATAAGCGTCTTAATAAGTCTGTCGTTATCACGCTGGTGCAAACCTATAGAAGGCTCATCAAGTACATACAACACACCTGACAAACCGCTCCCTATTTGAGTAGCAAGTCGAATACGCTGAGCTTCACCACCGGAAAGCGTACCAGCCATACGTGCAAGGTTTAAATAACTTAAGCCTACATCATTTAAGAATTTCAAACGTGCTCTGATTTCATCTAAAATTTGTTTTGCAATATGTACTTTATGTTCACTAAGTTCCAAATAAAGGTCAGAGACAAACTCCAGTGCCTCATCTATAGGCATTAAAGTAAATTCATATATATTTCTACCTTTAATTCTTACAGCAAGAGGAAACGGCTTTAAACGGGCTCCCTTACATGCTGAACAAGGTGTTGTAACCATATATTTTTCAAGTTCTTCACGCCAGTAATCAGCATCAGACTCATGATACTTTTTCATCATATATGGAATAACGCCAACATATGCATGATATCTGGTTTCGTAACGTTTAGTACCAAAACCTCTTATACGCATTTTAATAATATCCGGATGACCGTATAAAATTATATCTTGATGTTCTTTTGGCAAATCTTTAAACGGCGTATCAGGATTAATCCCGAAATGTTCAACAACACCATTCAAAACATCTTTATAAAAGGAAGTGGAAGACTTGTCCCAAGGATAAATTGCACCCTCATTTAAAGACTTTGTTCTGTCAGGAACAATCAAGTCAGGCGAAACTTCAAAATCATAACCTATACCGGAACATCTTTCACACGCACCATAAGGATTATTGAATGAAAAAATTCTTGGAGCCAGTTCTTCAAAACTTAAATTACATTTCGGGCAGGCAAGTTTTTCGCTGTATATAATTTCTTTTTCACCTATCACATCAACAATTGCAACACCGTCAGCCTTTTGTAATGCAATTTGAACACTGTCTGCTATACGCGATTGAGCACTTTCTTTAACAACAATTCTATCAACAACAACATGAATTGTATGTTTTTTGCTCTTTGCTAGTTCAACTTCATCTTCATCAAGATTAAAAATTTCACCGTCAACTTTTACTCGAACAAAACCTTCCTGACGAAGTTCCTCAAAAGTTGATTGGAATTCACCTTTTTTACCTCTGACAATAGGAGCCAAAATTTGGATTTTTGTACCTTCCGGCAGCTTCATTATACTGTTAACAATTTCATCAATTGTTTGAGGTTTAATTTCTTCACCGCATTCAGGACAGTATGGCGTTCCGACTCTTGCATACAAAAGTCTTAAATAATCATATATTTCCGTAACAGTTCCGACAGTGGAACGCGGGTTGTTACTGGTTGATTTCTGGTCAATAGATATTGCAGGAGAAAGTCCGTCGATATATTCAACATTAGGTTTATCCATCTGTCCCAAAAATTGGCGTGCATAAGTAGATAAACTTTCAATATAACGTCTTTGTCCTTCTGCAAAAATAGTATCAAAAGCAAGCGAACTTTTTCCTGAACCAGATACACCGGTAAAAACGATTAACTCGTTTTTAGGCAGGTTTAGTGAAACGTCTTTTAAATTATGTTCCTTTGCTCCCTTAATCTTTATTTCATCAATCATAACTTTATTATTACATGTAAAAAAGTATTTTCAAATTATGCCTCCCAATAATAATCATACTGGAATTGCGGCGACTTCGTAAAATTATTTTTCTCATAAAATTTGCATGCGTCCTGGTCAGAAAAAACGTAAATAGGCTTATGAAAATGTATTGATTTTATTGCTTCAAGCATAGCCGAACCTATATGCCGAAATTTTTTAGAATCAATATATTTAGGATTTACCTGAATACATTCCAATACATTCGGACCTCGTTTTTTCTCATCAAACTCTGCCAGTCCTAGAATTTCTTGTCCTTGAAGATTTTTCACTTCGTCTTTTGTGTCAACCAATGCATAAATATGCTTTTTATCAGAATTCTTACCATAATTTAAAACACTATCGTAAATGTTATACGCATAACTGTCATCTCCCCAATTATCAGCAGCATTTTTAATAACTCTTAAATCATTTTTATTTAGTAAATCCAATTCAACAAAACCAGACTCATAAGGCTTGTAAATATTTCTTGCACGTTTGTTTATAAACGTTTTTTGAATTAAATTTGCTTTAAAACTTACATCCATAATAAAATACTTATATTTGCGGGGTAATACAAATAGATAAAAATACCTAAAAAAATAAATTGCTATTTTCGTGTTATAGATATTTACAATTTATAAAATTTCACAATAGCAAAAAAAATTATTTATAAGCTTTATAAGCAATATGCAAATTACAGAAATAAAACCACTCAGCTTTCAAGGAAGAAAGTTAATCCCAATAAAAGATTATGACGGCATAATTTTAAAACTTACAAAAGCTGATAAGAAAAAAATCGAAGCTGTCCAGGAAAATATTAATATTTACGATTCTGAAATAGAATTACTAAAAAACATGAGTAAAAAAGCACAAACAGACTCTGCTTTTGACTATTTTTATAATAAAATTTGGCATCTAGAACAAGAAATCGAACGTGCTAAAAACTATATTCTAGAAATCAAAACAAATAGACTAAATAAACAGAAGGTCAAATTAAATAAAAAGAATCTAGATGTTAATGCGTAACTGAACTACAAGAAAGTTTTTATATTTGTCGACGGGGGGATTTGAACCCCCACAGCTCTCGCCACATGCACCTCAAGCATGCATGTCTACCATTCCATCACGTCGACTTAAGGTATAATTATTTTATCATAAAATTTAATTTCTTTGCAAGAATTTGTTTAATTTTTAGTTTTATATAACTGTCATTAATCTGAGGATTAAACTTCATCCACCAACCACAAGGATAATCTTTTTTTATATGTGCCAGAAGCTTTGAATACTCTGCAAAATATCCCTGTTTTAAGTCATCATCAAATTTTGCAAGCCATGAAGTCGCTTTTGAAAAATATCTGTTTATAAATATATATCCATAATTGTTTGCCATGCCTGTGCCTTTCAAAAGCTCTTCTATTCCGTAAAAAACATATACAGGAGAAAAATTCTTTTTCTTCTTTGTTGCTGTAACAGCACCTTTTCTGTTCTTTCGATAGCAGTATAAATTTTCAGGTAAAATCGCTATTCTCTCCGCTGTAATCATTGAGTGGAAAAACGGAAGTTGATCTTGCCCCACTTTTATAGGCTGAAACTTTATATTATTTTGTTCAAGAAAATCTCTTTTGTATAATTTCGTCCAAGCAGTAGAAGGAAATTTGAAAATATCTTTTTTAATATTTTTTGCAGAAAAAACTTTATTCAAATATTTATTCGGAAGCTTATCCGCACTGTAACCGCCTTTGTTTTTGATAATATTATTGTTTTTTTCGTAGCATGAGAGGCCGCCAAAGATTAAAACATCTGTATTTAATTCTTCCGCTTTTTTATACATTTTGCACAATGAATTTTCTTCAAGCCAATCATCTCCGTCAACAAAATAAACATATTTTCCTTTTGCTATCGCCAAACCAGCATTCCTTGCGACTCCGGAACCTTCGTTTTCTTTATCGATAACAATAATTCTCTTATCCTTGTTCTCAAAATCTTTCAAGATTGCAAGAGAATTATCAGAAGATCCATCGTTTACACAAATAATTTCAATATCATCAAAATTTTGATTTAATATACTTTCAAGACACTTAGGTATAAATTCGGACACATTATAAACAGGAATTATTACAGATATTTTCGGCATAATGTTCTCCTATCATTATTCTGCGATTTCGTATAAACTTGGAGCTTCTTGAACACTAACATTATTTTGAGGAACTCTCTTCACAATAGCCGTTACTGTTCTATTAGCATATTCTATTTTAATTTCGTCGCCTTCTTTAATCTGTTTTGAAGGCTTTGCAGGATTTCCGTTAACAAGAACTCTTCCCATATCAGAAACTTCATTTGCAACAGTACGACGTTTTATTAATCTTGAAACCTTTAAAAATTTGTCTAATCTCATATTTATCCTTTTTTTCATAATTTTACCATATTAATACAATTTATGGTATAATTTTTATAGAAATTGAAAAAGGATATTCAATGAAAAAGAATTTATTATTATCGTTTTTAACTATATTAATATTTATGCTTGTACAAAACTCTGTTTTTGCCAATGCAATTAAATTTATACAGGTAACAGATGTTCACTATAACAATAAAGAACCGTATAGAAAAGAAGTCTTGACAAAAACAGTAAAAGAAATAAATAAACAAAAAGGCATTTCTTTTGTACTCTTTACCGGTGATAATATTGATTCTCCAAAACCTGAATATCTGGAAGATTTTGTCAACATTGCTAACGGATTAAACATTCCTTACTACGTTGTTATAGGAAATCACGACGTTTTTAAAAGCGGTGGTCTATCCAAACAGCAATATATAGAAACAATTAGAGAAAATAATATGTTCTACAAGCCGAAAAAGCCTAACTATGTATTTAAGAAAAACGGCTTTGTATTTATAGTAGTTGACGGTGCTAAGGAAGTTATTCCAGGAGCTGTGGGTTATTACAGAGAAGATACTCTTAATTGGCTTGAAAAACAATTAAAAAAATACAAAAAATATCCTGTTGTAATTGCACAGCATTACCCGCTTGTTGAACCTAAAAAATTAAAATCACACGAAACATATCAGAAAGATGAATATCTTAACAGATTGGATAAATACAACAACATAACTGCGGTAATCTCTGGTCATTATCACGTTAACGGTGAGAATATGAGAAACGGAGTGTATCATATTTCTACTCCTACCTTAATGACACCGCCAAATTACTTTAAAATAATTGAAATTTCAACAACAAAAGGATTTTCTCCAATGATTTACACAGAACTTAAAGAAGTAAATCCTATTCAAGACTAGTTATAGTTGCTTTTTTTTCAAAATAATACTATAATTGAAATTAAAGTAAGAGAGTAATTAATACATAGAGGAATAAAAAATAAATGCATGAGTCGGGCTCAACAATATTTAATTTGTTTGTTATAGCATTTTTGCTTTTTTCAAACGGCTTTTTTGTTGCATCAGAATTCGCAATGGTAAAAGTCAGAAAAACTCGTATAGAACAGCTTGTAAATGAAGGTAACTTCAATGCAAAAATTGCACTTGAAGCTCTTAAGGATTTAGATAAATTCATTGCGGCAGTTCAACTTGGTGTAACAATTTCAAGTATCGGTTTAGGTTGGGTAGGAGAATCAACTCTTGCACATATTATTGAACCAATATTCGTATTCCTTCCAGGAGTAAGCCAGACTATCGCAACTCACACAGTTTCAGTTTCTATTGCTTTTGCCTTGATTACATTCTTGCATGTTGTAATCGGTGAACTTATTCCAAAATCAATTGCTCTTGAATTTACCGAAAAAACAGCATTAATTGTAGCTAAACCAATGCAGGTTTTAACTTTTATATTCAATCCTTTTATATGGTTACTAAACGGATTTGGAAACTTCGTATTGAAACTGTTTAATATACCTCATACCCATAAAGGTTCTCTTGTTCACTCAACAGAAGAACTTGATATGCTAGTAAATGCAAGTTACAATGGCGGTGTTTTGAACGAAACTGAAAAAGAAATGCTTCATAACGTATTTAAGTTTTCTGATTTAACTGCAAAACAAGTAATGATACCTAGGACAGATATGGTTTGTATTCCTATAAATATGCCTCTTGAAGAACTGAATAAACTTGCAGCCGAAAGCCAGTATACAAGATACCCGGTGTATGAAGAAGATATTGACCATATTACAGGTTTGGTTCATGTAAAAGATTTATATTCTTTATCTATAAAAGATGAAGTTTGCCCTATTGAAAAAATACAAAGAGATATATTAATGGTTCCTGAAACTATAACAATGGACAATCTTGTGTTGGAATTCAAAAAACGTAAAGGACAAATGGCTATTGTTGTAGATGAATTCGGCGGAACTTCAGGTCTCGTAACCCTGGAAGATGTTATCGAAGAAATATTCGGTGATGTTCAGGATGAATTTGATGAAGAAGAGGAAGAAGAATGCGACATTAAAGAAGTTGCACCAAATACCTACCTTGCAAACGCTATTATGAGATTGGACGAATTTGCAGAATACTTTAATATAGATGAAAAACAAATTGACGACGAAGATATTGATACAATTGGCGGTCTTGTCGTAAAACAGTTAGGACGTCTGGCAGAAGTTGATGATACTGTCTGTCTTAATGATATGACGTTTGTTGTTAAAGCTGTAGACGGAGCAAGAATTACCAAACTTGAAATTATAAGACAAGTTCCTGAAGCAATTTCTCAAGAAGGCGAAGATAAATAAAATACAAAAACATCCATAAAAAAGCGGTTTTTTCAAACCGCTTTTTTATATTTATATTAATAAAAGAACTATGCTTGAGGTGAAAGGTTTTGTTCTTGAGGAGCTTCTGGAGCTTTTTTAGTAGCCATACCGGTAGCTAAACCGATAACACCTAATGCAGCTGCTGCGATTGCACCCCATTTAAGAGCTGCTTTGTTAGTTAACTTGCTAATAGCATCTTTAACAGCTTTGAATGCAGGTTTTGCATCGTCTGCAATATCAGCTTCAGCTTTTAATTTTTTATTTTCAAAGAAACCTTCAACAGTTTCTTTAGTTTTTTTCAATTTTTCTTCCAATGCTGCTTTAAGTTCGCTTGCTTTTTTACCACTTACTACACCATTAACAGCATCGTCTTCTGCTTTAATTCCGAAAACTTCAGCATGTTTTTTAACTGCAGCTTTAACATCTTCAGCTTTAGCATCATCTGCTAATTTTCCGATTTCATCAATAGCATCGCCTAATTTAGTACCTGATACGTGAGTATCAAGAGATGCTTTCTTTGCTGCTTCTGCAGCACTGTCAGTCATTTTTTCTGCTAATTTAGCTTTATCTGTTTCTGAGCCGATATATTCTTCGATAACTTTATCTAAAGTTTTTTCTACTGTTCCATCAGCTTTTTTAACTTCTGCTAAACCGTATGTTTTAGCATTTGTGCTTAATTCTGCTTTTAAAGCATCAATTTCTTTATCTTTCAAAGCTGTTTTCGCAGCTTCTTTAGCTGTATCAGCAGCTTTTGTAGCTGAAGATTCACCTAATGTATCGTGAGCTGTTCTAATAAATTGATCACTTGGAGCATCTCCGTTCAAATAAGGTTTTGTCATAAACTTACCATATGAACCACCTAAAGCGGCACCCGCTGCAACTCCTAAACCTGTATATAGGCCTGTGTTGTTTGTTCCATTGTTTTGTACACCGTCAACCATGTTCTTCTACCTTTCTTTATAACACACATTTTTAATTCTACTTTATACCATGATTAAAAATCGAAAACTTTTAAATTTGCCATTTATTATAGCATGATTAAGAATTTGTTACAATTATTTATATTTTCGTAACATACTTCTAAAACTTTAGTGAATCATGTTTATTTCGTCTTTTTATATGATGTCCCAAAATATATATTATATAGAATAGTAATGTAGAGATTCAAGGTTTGGGTAGATTAATGAGTCAAGGTTTTGATTTCACATCATACAATAATATAAAAAGATTATCAGAGGAAGAACTTACTTCGCTCTGGCAAGAGTATTTTAATGACAAAACCAACAAGACAGCCCGCGATGCCTTGATAGTTCAATATATATATTTAATCAGATATGTTGTAGGCCGCGTAAAAGTAACTCTACCTGCTACAATTTCTGTGGAAGATATTGCAGGATACGGCGTAGAAGGGCTTATTAATGCTATTGAAAGATATTCTCCACAGAAGAACACAAGATTTGAAACATATGCTCTGATAAGAATTAGAGGAGCAATTTTAGACAGAATTCGTGCACAAGACTTTTTACCAAGAAGTGTTAGAAAGAAAATTAAAGATATTAAAGGTGCACAGGAACATTTAAAGCAAGAACTTGGCAGAATGCCTACAACCCGCGAGATTGCAGATTATCTTGATATGGATGCAGAAAAAGTCAGTCAAATTATGTCAGAAGATATGACTATGACATCGCTTTACGATAAAAAAGGCAATACTGATGACAGCGTCGAAATTATTGACACAATTCAAGATACACATAAACTTAATCCGCAGGAACAGGCTGAAGAAAAAAATGTTAAACAGGAATTGGAAAAAGCTTTGAAAAGATTACCCGAACGTGAACGCATTATAATGGTTTTATATTATCAGGAAAACATGACCCTTAAAGAAATTGGCGAAACTATAGGTATGTCAGAATCCAGAGTTTGCCAGCTTCATGCTCAAGGTATCATGAAACTGAAAAACATATTAAGCGAAAACAGAACATCACGTCTTCGTCAAAGTATTATTGCATAATAATTTTACCTGCGAGCTTCATATTCAAGTATAACTATATCAATTCTGTTATCTATGCCGTTTTGTGCAGAAACATTATCTTTAAAAGGCATAAACTCACCATATCCCAAGGCAAACATTCTCTTAGAGTCAATATGCCCGCAATTAATTAAGTACTGAGTTATATTTCCTGCTCTGGCGATAGAAAGCTCCCAATCAGTATTATAATCACTGTAAGAAGTCACTTCTTCACTTGTATGATCTTCAACCACACAATCGTTAGGTATATTTTTTAGCCCCTGTGCCAAAACATCTAATATATAAAGAGAGTGCTCCTTAATTCTTGCATCACCTTTATTAAAGAATATCTTTTCATCAAAACTAATAACAAGACCCCTAGGGACTTTAGTAAATATAACACCTTTATCCATATTTACTCTTGCTTTAAAAGTCTGTTCCAATTTATCTACATTAGGACGAAAACTTGATGCGATATAAATATTTTTCACATCAGCATCAGGGTAATAGACATTGACTTCATCGGCAAAAAGTTTACCGTTGAAAAAAAGCAACAAAGTAATTATCAATATTCTGCAAAGTGTTTTCAATGCCTGCCCCTGTTTTAAATAGGTACTCTAAACTAACTTATTATCCGATAATTTAACAGGGTTAACATTGCCCTCAAAGGCTAAGGCTTTAAAATTGATATTACAAAATTATCATTCAAATATTTATTAGCACATTCTTTGATGTCTTCTGGGGTTACTTGTTTAATAATATTTTTCACTCTGCATAAATAGTCAAAACCTACTCCGTTTACGCCATAATGAGCAAGCCAATTTGATTGCTGGCTGTTTGTTTCTGTAATAAATGCCCATTTCCCGAAAAGATTATTCTTTGCATTTTCAAGTTCTTCTTCGCTCACAAGTTCTGTTTTGATTTTATTAATTTCTTCGTCAAAACCTTTTAGCGAAACCTCAATATTTTTAGGCTCAGTTGCTATATAAATAGAGAAATTTGCTCCTAATCTAGCTGTATCATAAGAGCTTCTTACAACATATGCAAGACCTTTTTTATCTCTCAATTCAAGGAATAAACGAGAAGATAAACCGCTTGCACCTAAAATAATATTTAATAATGCAAGAGCAGGATATTCGTCACTGCCGTATGTAGGAACTATCCAACCTTTAATAATGTGAGCCTGATTCATATCAGGTTTAATTATCTCAACGTTTTTTGCTTCATTTAACACTGGATGCTTAATTACAGGCAAATCAGGTTTTGATTCAGGCAAATCAGCGAAATTTTCTTCTAATATAGAATAAACATTATCAAAATCTAAATCACCTACAAAAGAAATAACTTTTCTGCTGTCTTCTGTAAAAAGTTTATACGCATCAATAATTTCTTGTTTTTTTAGATTTGGAAGATTGTTTAAAATAACTGTGTTTGTATAACCATAATGATGATCGGCATATATATTTTTATAATAATTATCAACAACTTTACTTCTAGGGGAATCAAGTTCCGCCTCAATTTCGCCCATCATTTTAATTCGTTCTTTTTCAAACTCTTCAAAAGTAGTATTTTTAACTATATCGGTTAAAATTTCTATTGCCTTAGGAAAATCTTCATTAAGACATACAATTTTAAATTTTAAATAATCAAGTTTTAACTCGGAAGAGAATTCTATAGCATATTTATCCAGTTCTTCTGAAAGTTCTTGGGCATTGTACTTTTTTGTACCTTGCAAAAACAATCTTGACATTAAAGAATAAACCCCCGGAACAGGAATAGGATTATTCAGCGAAAAATTCAAACACATTGAAATTCTTGGAGTATTCTCATTTCTTTTATATGCCAGTTCAATATTATTTTTAAGTTTAGTAATTCTTTTTTCCATTTATAAAACTCTCCTCTTGAAAGAAATTTTAGCACATTATCCCTGAAAAAACAAATGAAAGTTTATCTGTGCAATTTATACAATTCAAGAACATCCTTCTTTCGTACTGACTTTGTTGTATAAACATGATCATAATTATTTTTTACAAACAATTCAAAATTTTTATACTTTTCTTCTCTACCAAATAAATCATTTGTTTGTCCAAAGCCTTTAACAAAAATAATGTACTCAATTTTTTCAGTTTCAATCCTTTCAACTACATTATCTTCACCAAAAGTATCCATAAAAATAGGATGTAGACTGTAATACAGGTAATCAGGTTTACGCTCAGACAAAATATTAATGATTTCACCCTCTGGGTAAACAATAAGTCTGTCATTATTATCAGTATTTTCTCGTATATAAACAGCCATGTCGTTTAGAGGCTTATTGTACAGACTAAGAGAATATAAATTCACCCCTCCTCCGATTAATCTTTCATACCCGAGGGTTATTCTTATACTCAAATGCGAAATAAAGAATATTAACGAAAATAAAATCAGTAAAAAAGCTGTATAATTTTCTTTTTCAGATGTATTCATTGATATATTTACAGGGAATTTCAAAACATTATTAAACAAAACTGCTACCCCAATAAATAATAACAAAACAGTATAATAGCCATAAATAGTTAAATTAGTAATT
>JBKUMA010000024.1:0-11676 GCA_046955055.1 Candidatus Gastranaerophilaceae bacterium | reverse complement strand
ATCGTCGTCACTGGCAACCCCACCGGAGTGGAATGTTCTCATTGTAAGCTGTGTACCAGGTTCACCGATAGATTGAGCAGCGATAATACCAATTGCTTCACCGATGTCAACCATTTTTTGAGTTGTCATTGCCCAGCCGTAACATTTTTGGCAGATACCGTATTCAAGTCCGCAAGTCAAACCTGAACGAACTTTTAATTCAGTTAAGTTCAAGTGTGATGCTCTTTTTACATCTTCTCTGTCCATTGTTGTTCCGGCTTTTACGATTACTGTACCGTCAGTATCAACGATATCTTCAGCAATAGTTCTACCCAATAATCTGTCGATTAGAGGAACAATAACAGCATCTCCATTCATAATAGGTTTCATGTTAATAGCTTTAGTAGTATGGCAATCGTCAGCTCTGATGATAACATCTTGAGCAACGTCAACCAAACGTCTTGTCAAATAACCTGAATCGGCTGTTTTCAACGCTGTATCTACCAAACCTTTACGTGCACCGTAAGATGAAATGATATATTCTGTAACGGATAAGCCTTCTTTAAAGTTTGATTTAATCGGCAAGTCGATGATTTGACCTTGTGCGTCAGCCATCAAGCCTCTCATACCAACCAACTGTGATACCTGTGATAAGTTACCTCTCGCACCGGAGAAAGCCATCATATATACAGGGTTTAATTTATCAAAGTTGTCAACAACAGAAGCAGTTAATTTTGCAGTTGTTTCAGACCAGGTATCAATAACCTTTGTATATCTTTCAACTTCTGTAATTTCACCTTTTAAGTATCTGTTTGTTGATTTTTCAATTTCTCTTTCAGCTTCTTGCAACATTTCTTTTTTGATGCCTGGAACTTGTAAATCAGCAATTGAAATAGTTGTTCCGGATTTTGTTGCATACCTGTAGCCAAGGTTTTTTAGGCTGTTAGCCAATTCAGCAGTTTTTGCACCGCCGAACTCAAGATACATTTGTGAAAGCAAATTGTTTAAACCTTTTTTATCCATTTGCTTGTTAATGAAATCAAGAGTTTTTTTACCATGTGTGTATGTTGTTTCCATTCTATATTTTCCTTTTTTTATAACGTAACTTACGATTTTCGTTATGTTGACTGATGTCAATTACTGACAACTCTTAAGCAAGAGCATTTCTTACTGCTTCGTTGAAGATAATTCTTCCTGCAGTTGTTTCAATTCTCTTACCTTGTTCATCTCTTACAACGATTTTGTCGTGTAATTCGATTACTCCTACTTCTAATGCTGATATTGCATCTGCAAAGTTATAGAAATAACCTTTAGGAGCCATTTCAGGATCTTTTATGATTGTCAGGTAGTACATACCCAATACCATATCCTGAGTAGGTGTAATTATCGGTTTACCTGTTGCAGGAGCTAAGATGTTGTTAGTAGCTAACATTAACATTCTTGCTTCTGTTTGAGCTTCGATTGATAAAGGAACGTGAACAGCCATTTGGTCACCGTCGAAGTCAGCGTTGAATGCTGTACATACTAACGGGTGAAGCTGAATTGCACGACCTTCAACCAATTTCGGTTCGAATGCTTGAATACCCAATCTGTGAAGAGTTGGAGCACGGTTAAGCATTACAGGGTGTCCGTCGATTACTTCTTCTAATATATCCCATACGATTGCTTCGGAACGTTCGATTTTTTTCTTAGCAGATTTAATGTTTTGAACATATCCTCTTTCAATCAATTTGTTAACAACAAATGGTTTAAACAATTCAATTGCCATTTCTTTTGGCAAACCGCATTGATTTAATTTCAATTGCGGACCTACTACGATAACTGAACGACCTGAGTAGTCAACACGTTTACCAAGTAAGTTTTGACGGAAACGACCTTGTTTACCTTCGATGATGTTAGATAATGATTTTAATGCTCTGTTGTTAGGTCCTACTACTGTACGTCCTCTTCTGCCGTTGTCGATAAGAGCGTCAACAGCTTCTTGAAGCATACGTTTTTCGTTTCTAACGATAATTTCAGGAGCACCCATTTCCAATAATCTTTGTAAACGGTTGTTTCTGTTGATTACACGTCTGTATAAGTCGTTCAAATCAGATGTAGCAAATCTGCCGCCGTCTAACTGTACCATTGGTCTTAAATCAGGCGGTGTTACAGGTAGTACATCCATAATCATCCAGGTAGGATTAGTATCAGAAGAAATTAATGAATCAAGTAATCTTAAACGTTTGATAAGTTTACTTTTCTTTTGTACTGAATTGATTGTACCTGCTAATTCAGTTCTGATTTCTTCTGCAAGTTCTTTTGTATTAATTTCAGAAAGAAGTTCTTTTACAGCTTCAGCACCAATTCCTACTTTTAATTCAGAATCTTCGTTTTCAGCCATATAATCTTCGTATTCTTCTTCACTTAACAGTTGAAGTTTTTTGAATTGACTTTCACCTGGATCAAGTACAACGTAATTGTTAAAGTAAATTACTTGTTCCAAATCCTTTAAAGTCATATCTAAAAGTAAGCCAAGATATGAAGGAATACCTTTCAAGAACCATATGTGAGAAACAGGAGCAGCAAGTTTAATGTGTCCCATTCTTTCTCTACGTACTTTTGAATCGGTAACTTCAACTCCGCAGCGTTCGCAGATGATACCTTTGTGTCTTACTCTTTTGTACTTACCGCAATAACATTCCCAGTCTTTTGACGGTCCAAAAATTCTTTCGCAGAATAAGCCGTCTCTTTCAGGTTTAAGCGTACGGTAGTTGATTGTTTCAGGTTTAGTTACTTCCCCGTGTGACCACTGAAGAATTCTGTCAGGGGACGCAATACCTATTCGTATATAGTCAAAATAATCTATGCTTGTTGACATTATTTGGTTTCTCCTTTTTTTACATAACAGCTTACGATTTTCGTATTACTGTCTTTTTGTAATTTTTTTATCTTTATCCGATATTTTGTTACCGGCTTTATTTTGTCAACGCACTCGGGTAATTTCTTTCAGTTTTTATTACTCTGTAGAATTTATCCCTCGCACCGGTTTTGCTTGGCAGGGGTTACCTGCCATACAAAACTAAATATCTCCGAATGTTGTTGGTGTTTCAAAGAAATTAATATTTAATAACTCAGAATCTATATCGGATAGAGTTCTTTTTGGAGCTGATCTTCTCAAATCGTCCATATCAGTCATTAAATCAACTTCTGTACCATCCTTTTTAGCAACCGCGATATCCAAACCAATACTTTGTAATTCTCTTACAAGTACTTTGAATGATTCTGGAATACCAGGTCTAGGGATGTTATCACCTTTAACGATTGCTTCGTATGCTCTGTTTCTGCCGTTTACATCATCGGATTTGATTGTCAACATTTCTTGTAATGTATAAGCAGCACCGTAAGCTTCTAATGCCCAAACTTCCATCTCACCGAATCTTTGTCCGCCGAATTGAGCTTTACCACCCAATGGCTGTTGTGTAACAAGTGAGTAAGGACCTGTAGAACGAGCGTGAATTTTGTCGTCTACTAAGTGGACAAGTTTCAATATATATGAAAGACCTACAGCTACAGGTTCATCAAATTTTTCACCTGTTCTGCCGTCGATAAGTCTTACTTTACCTGAAGGTTCAACCCAATCACAGCCTGAAGCTTTAATACCTTTGATTAATTCTTCTCTTGTTGCGATTTCTGATTGGTTGTCACCGTATCTTTCATCGAAAGAAGGTGTTTCGTAATAGTTTCCTGTCAAGTAAGAAGCCAAGCCTAATAATAATTCATAAGTTTGACCAACGTTCATACGAGAAGGTACACCAAGTGGGTTTAATACGATATCAATAGGTGTTCCGTCAGGAAGGAAAGGCATATCTTCTTTAGGAAGAATTCTTGATACGATACCTTTGTTACCGTGACGTCCTGAAAGTTTATCACCTACAGAAACTTTACGTTTTTGTGCGATGTAAACTCTGATAACTGTATTTGCAC
The DNA here is from genome assembly GCA_046955055.1 of Candidatus Gastranaerophilaceae bacterium. Taxonomy (GTDB): domain Bacteria; phylum Cyanobacteriota; class Vampirovibrionia; order Gastranaerophilales; family Gastranaerophilaceae; genus JBKUMA01. The sequence continues at coordinate 7,731 of JBKUMA010000024.1, read as the reverse complement.
CTGGCGGCAATTCGTCACCTTTTTCTCTGTCAAATACTTTTACGTCGAGTACTCTACCGCCTTCACCGTGAGGAACTCTTAAAGAGTTATCTTTTACGTCTCTTGCTTTTTCAGCGAAGATTGCACGTAGAAGTTTTTCTTCCGGCGGATGTTCTGATTCACCTTTTGGAGTTACTTTACCAACTAAGATGTCATCAGCATAAACTCTTGCACCGATACGAACAATACCGCGTTCATCCAAGTGTCTTAAAGCATCTTCTGAAACGTTAGGAATTTCGCGGGTAATTTCTTCCGGTCCTAGTTTAGTTTGTCTTGCGTCTATTTCTAATTTTTCAATGTGTACAGAAGTAAATACGTCATCGTGAACGCATCTTTCTGAAAGCAGAATAGCATCCTCGTAGTTATAACCTTCCCAAGGCATATACGCAACTAATACGTTTTTACCTAATGAAAGTTCACCGCAGTTGGTAGATGCACCGTCAGCGATTACGTCGCCTGCTTTAACCTTGTCGCCTTCATGAACTAAAGGTTTTTGGTTAATACAAGTGTCTTGGTTACTTCTTACATATTTCATTAATTGATATACGTGAGGTTTATTTTGTTGGTCTCTGATAACAATTTCTTCACCAACAACTCTTTCTACTGTACCGTCGCATTCTGAAACAAGTACCATACCTGAATCTTTAGCGGCTCTTTTTTCCATACCTGTACCAACTACCGGTCTTTGGGTAATTAAAAGAGGTACTGATTGACGTTGCATGTTTGAACCCATCAATGCACGGTTTGCGTCATCGTGTTCAATGAACGGAATCAATGAAGTCGCAACAGAGATGATTTGAATTGGAGAAACACCAACGTAGTCAACTTTGCTTGCTTCACTCATGATGAATTCTGAGCGGTATCTAACCGGTACATATTCAGACTTAATTGAATTATCAGGATTTAATTGAATATCTGCCGGAGCACAACGGAAGTTTTCATCTTCGTCTGCTGTCATATAAACAACTTCGTCAGTTACTTTTCCGTCTTTAACTGTGAAGAACGGTGCTTCAACAAATCCGTAGTCATTAACTTTTGCGTGAGTAGCTAATGAACCAATCAAACCTGCGTTAGGTCCTTCCGGTGTTTCGATAGGACAAATACGTCCATAGTGTGATGGGTGAATATCACGAACAGCAAATCCTGCTCTTTCTCTCATCAAACCACCAGGTCCAAGAGCTGAAATACGTCTTTTGTGAGTTAATTCAGCAAGTGGGTTAATTTGGTCCATGAACTGTGATAATTGTGATGAACCGAAGAATTCTTTTAATGAAGCAACTAATGGTTTAGTGTTCAATAAGTTCAACGGTGTTAGAGTTTCAGAATCTTGAAGAGTCATTCTTTCTTTAACGATTCTTTCAATTCTTGATAAACCAACTCTGAATTGGTTTTGTAACAATTCACCAACTGAACGAATTCTTCTGTTTCCTAAGTGGTCGATATCATCTACAGAACCTTCATCATAAGTTAAGTTGATTAAGTATTCGATAGATGCAACGATATCTTGAACAGTTAATGTTCTTTGATTTTTAGGAATATTTAGGTTTAATTTTTTGTTTAATTTATAACGTCCAACGCGGCCGATATCGTATTTCTTTTCATCAAAGAAACGAGCTTCAAGAATAGAACGTCCGCCGGCAGCAGAAGCCGGATCGCCGGGTCTTAGTTTTTTGTAAACTTCGATTAATGCGTCGTCAGTTGTTTCAGCTGTATCTTTATCTAAAGTTTTCTTTAAGAATTCAAAGTGAGTGAATAAAGTTTCCATTTCAGAAACAGTAATACCCATAGCTTTTAATAAAGTTGTAGCTAATATTTTTCTGTTTTTGTCAATTTTAACGTAAATTAAGTCGTTAGAATCAGTTTCAATTTTCAACCATGCTCCGCGGTTAGGAATCATAGTTGCGTTGTATAAACGTTTACCTGCCGGAGATACTTCACGTTTGAAGTAAACGCCGGGAGAACGAACAATTTGAGATACGATTACACGTTCGGCACCGTTTACAATGAAAGTACCTTTGTCTGTCATTGTAGGAATGTCGCCGATGTAAACTTCTTGTTCTTTAATTTCACCGCTGTCACGGTTAACTAATCTTACCATTACGCGTAATTGTTTTGCATAAGTAGCGTCATGGATTCTTGCTTCTTCAATAGTATACTTTGCGTTGTCGAAAGTATAGTTTGGTAAGAAGTGTAATTCTAATCTTCCTGTATAGTCTTTAATAGGAGAGAAAGAAAGCAACTCTTCCTTCAAACCTTCTTTTAAAAACCATTCAAAAGATTTTTTTTGCACTTCAATAAGGTCCGGTAAATCATCCAAGCGAGTATGCGGGATACCCATTGGTGTTACTCTGTTTGCATATTTTGTGTTAGACATCAATTCACCTCGTCTATAAATGGTGTACGTACTAAAAAATTTTTATGTCCGATTTATCAAGTCTTGATAAAGGGACGAATCTAACTTAAGGCTGTAAACCTGCTATCTGTCTGTTTTTGACTGATAAACTATATTATATTTAATTCGGATTTTTCTGCTTTTGGGCATAGTTCACCCGACTTTAATTTAACATGTCATATAATCGTAATACATCAATTTTTTTAGTCAAGAAAATATCGTTTATTTTTAAAAAACATGTTAAATTTTTGTTACATTCTGTTAGATTGCTGTTTTTAAAGGGCTGAAAGCTTGATTATATCTGAAATAGCTTGTCAAGTCTACCATACTCTGATTTTCATTGTATGATGTTAGAAATATTGGAGGATTATATGAAAAAAATTATAATTTTGGTTTGTCTGTTAATGTTAGGGAAAGCTGCATTATGTGCGGATTTAGATACTACTACGCCTATAAAAAATGATGTTGAAAAGACTATTACTTTAACAGGTGAACTCGTTTTTGACTGGCTTGATATTTCACAGGTAAAAAGAGATGAAGCTATTGATTATTATAAGAGCCTTTTATTTGATGAAAATACTGTATATAAATATAAGAAAAAAGATTTTAGAACTGAATATAAAGACTATTTGAAAGATAAAGATTTCAAAGAACATTATATGCAGGTTAAAAACGGAATAAAAGAAACTGAAAAATATAACATCTGTGGTTTTTATTACAGGGAAGGACTTTTGATAAGTTACGCTATTCAATATAAAGACAATCCAAGAACTGTTTATTATTATGATACATATGGCAATTTGCGTTATTTAGACAAGTTTTCTGACAATTATCCAAACTTTCCGTATATGTCAAAGCAATACAGGGCAAATGGAAGTCTTGTCAGTGCAATTTATTTCATAAATCATGATATGCAATATATGTATGAAGATGATCAGAAATTTAAAGGTGCCTGGTATAAAGATAAAATGTATGACAGGCACGCAAAGCAGGTTTTGACAAGAACTAACTGGTAACTTAAATATTTGTAATATATTAGCAAATATTTTTATTGACTCTTTTTTTTTATGAGTGGTAAAAAAGAAAGGATTTAAAATGAACGTAAGTGCAGTGCAAAACAACAATTCTCAGTCATTCGGTATGTCTATTAAGCTGAAAGGCGATAGTGCTAAAAGACTTGCTACTATTATGGAAGAAACTAATAAAGATAATGCAGATGCAATTTATAACACTATTAAAAAGATTCATGCCTTAAAAAGCGAAGTTATTTGTGATGGTGAAAAGGTAACACTTAAAGGTCCTGAAATGAGTGCAGTTGAGGTGTTGGACACTGTTGAAGCACCTTATGCTATTGTTGGTAAATTACATACTGCATATGAAATGGGTAAAGAATATGATAAGATTGCAGCAGAAAAAGCATATAAATTACAATCAGAAGCAGGAAAGCAGGCAAGAATTGAGGCAAAAACTAAAGTATTGGAGGATTTATTTGGTTAATTTTTATATATTATTCATGATAAAAAATCCCGTACAGAAGTGTACGGGATTTTTTTCTTATTGAGGTTTTACAATTGATAATACGTAATGTGAATTAAAATACTTGTTTGCTGCTTCAATAATATCTGATTCGGTTACGCTGTTGATTAACTTTTCGTAATTGTCATCAAATTGGTAGCCTCTGCCAGAAGCTTCAAACCATCCGATTGTCGCAGCTTTTTCAAGATTGGTTTCCTGTCCTATTACATAATGACCGAGTAGTTTATCTTTTGCATCTTGTAATTCTTTTGTCCCTACAAATTCTTTTTTAAGTTTGTCCACTTGTTCAAACAGTTTTGATTGGGCAATAGCAAGGTTTTCAGGATTTGTACCTATATAAACTATAAATGCACCTTTTAAAACGTTAGGAGCGTATTCTGAACCTAGCTGATAGGCAAGTCCGTCGCAATCTCTCAGGTTTTTAAATAATCTGGAACTCATACCAGTTCCAAGAAGTGCGTCAATAACCTGTAAAGATGCATAATCTTTTTGATTTAGAACACCGGGAGCCTGCCAGCCGATAATTATCCAGTCTGTTTTTAAGTCTTTAACTGTTTTGGTTGATACTTTTGGAGCTGTTATGGCAGGAATTTTTCCGGAATAATTAGCATAGTCGAATTTTCCACCATTTTTAGGAGTGAACATTTTTGTAAATTCTTCAGCAGTTTTGTCTTTGTCAACATTTCCGTTAATAGAAATTACAATGTTTTGCGGGTTGAAAATTTGATTATAATAGGCTTTCACATCATCTTGTCCTATTGTTGGGAAAGTTTTTTCAAAAACTATTGATGAGTTTGAATATGGAGAACCTTCAAAAATTAGATTTCTGTAATTTTCTACAGCTAATGTAAGAGGTATATCTCTGCTTTTTTTAATACCGTTTAATTTTTCTGTTCTAACTTTTTCAAGTTCATAGTTATCAAGTGTTGCATTATTAACTATCTCATTCAATATAGCTAAAGTTTTTTCGTATTCTGTTTTTGTTGTCAAAACTGTGATAGTAAAAGCGTCGGCTTTAACGCCCGGTTGAATTTTTATTCCGTTATCTTCTAAGATTTGTGCAAGTTCAAGCGAAGAATATTTTTTGGTCCCTTTTAAAAGCAATGATGCTGTAAGATTTGCTGTTCCCGGAATTTTTTCTACAAATTCGCCGCCTTTTGCAAAAATGCTTATTGCAACAATGTCATTTGCTTCGTTTGGTGTAATAAGCATCTCAGCACCGTTGGAAAGCTGATATTTTTGAGTTTTTGAATTCTCACTGATAAGTTTTGCGGGTTGTGCTTTTTGTGCAGTTATGTTTGAAACTTTTACTTCTTTCATGCTTTCAGGCAAAACTATTGATACAGCACTTTTTTCAATCCCTAAATATTTATTTGCTACGCGTTTTACATCTTCCGCCGTAACTTTTTTGATATTTTCAAGGTATGTTTCATAATATTTTATATCATCAGTTGTAACCATTGTATAACCGATTTCTCCAGCTATGTTTGAAATTGATTCGCGTTCGTAATATGTGTCGCGTTCAATAATATTTTTTGCAAGATTTAACTGTTCTTGCGTTACGCCTGTTTTTTGTAATTTTTTTATTTCTTCAAAAATTGTATCCTCAAGTTTTTTTTCTTTATCGGGTGTAAAGTTTGCAGAAATATAGAAAATTCCGTCATCTCTAAAACCTGTATTAGCAGCACCTATAGAGTATGCAAGCTGTTTTTGCTCCTTGATTGTTTGATAAAAGATTGAAGAGCGTCCGTCTCCAAGAATAGTAGACAATACATCGAGAGCATAAGAATCTTTGCTGTCAATTTTGACTCCTCTGAAGCCGATTAACAGGTAACCTGATTGAGTGTCAGTGTATGCAACCTTTCTTTCTTGTTTAGTTAAAGGCTTTTCTATAGGATAAGCATTCTTAACTGGTTTTTTGTATTCAGCGTTAAAGTCTTTTTTTACTTTTTCTAAAGCTGTTTGAGGATCAACGTCGCCGATGATTACAGTAACCATATTGGAAGGATTGTAATAGGTGTTGTAGTAGTCAAGAATTTCATCTCTATGAATTGTACTGACAACTTCTTTTGTGCCTATGACTTTTCTTTTGTATGGATGATTTTTGTATAACATAGATACTAAATTTTCATAGACTAAAGTATTTGGAGAATTCGCATCTTTGGCAATTTCTTCCAATACTACTTTTCTTTCTTTTTCAAGTTCTTTTCTTGGAATAAGCGGATTTAAAAGCATATCAGCGTGCATTTCCAAGGCTAAATCAAAGTACTTGGCAGGAATGGTGATGTAATAATGTGTAAAATCTTTGCTTGTTGCTGCGTTAGTCAGTGCTCCTTTGTTTTCAAGCGTCTTGTCAAATTCACCTGGTGCATGGTTTTTGGAACCTTTAAAGAACAAGTGTTCCAGAAAATGTGAAACGCCGTTATTTTTGTCAGTTTCGTTTACAGAACCTGTTTTAATCCAGGTGTCCATAGTTACAATTGGGTTTGTTTTAACTTGTTGAATTACAACGGTTTGACCATTGTCCAGTTTATAAACATTATAATCAATTGCGAATGCACAAGTTCCTATAATTAACGTGAATAAAAGAATTGTAAATTTCTTCATTATATCCCCTCTCTGACTTAGATCTCTGTCGTTTTTGAATTTTTTCAAAATCTCTTTTTACTATACACTAAAATCTTTGATAAAAAAAGTACCCTGTTAACGAATTACTTTTTGATAAGTTTGCGTAAAAAAGGGAATGCAATTGCTAATGCACCAATGCCTGTAAAAATGTAAACAGATGTTGGTGTCTTTTTGGTAGGTTTTTTAATAGTTTTCATTTTTGCATTCAGTTCTTTGTTTAACTGTACAAATTCTCTTGATGCTTGAGTATGCGAATATAACACAGGTTTGTAATGTCCCTGTGGAGCATTTATTACTCCGACATTAGGTTTAACCTTTTTAAGCGGAGTTTGAGGAATGCTATTATAATTTGTTTGCACACTACCTGTCATAATTTGTATAAAACAAAACAGGAAAAGGAATTGCTTTATTTTATATTTATATTAAGAATTGTATTCTAATAATTGACAAATCTGACTTTATCGGTTAAAATGAGAATTATTATCAACTTGTGAGGATTGAGTATGAATTATTCAAAACAGCGAGAAATTATTTATTTCACTTTAAAGGAAAATGTAGTTCACCCGACTGCTGAATATCTTTATTCAAAGCTAAAAGAAAAAGATTCAAGTATCAGCCTTGCAACTCTTTACAGAAACCTTAATCAAATGGCTGAAAAGGGTTTTATCAAAAAGATTGACGGACTTGAGTCTGCATCGCATTATGACCATAACACACACGAGCACTACCACTTTATTTGTCATAAGTGCAAGAGAGTGTTTGATATTTCATCTGATGTTGCCCCTGATATTGTAAGAAAAACAGAGGAGCAAACAGGTTTTATGGTTAACAGCTATGATATAACTTTTAATGGTATTTGCAGTGATTGTCTGCGTAAAATTAGAGAAGATAATTAGTTAAAAGTAAAGGAGATCCTGAACTTGTTCAGGATGATAAATTTAAAGAAAAGGAGAAAGAAAATGGAAAAGTATGTATGCACAGTTTGCGGATATGTTTATGACCCGGCAGAAAATGACAATGTAAGTTTTGCTGATTTGCCGGAAGATTATGAATGCCCGCTTTGCAACGTAGGCAAAGATATGTTTGAAAAAGAATAACCCAAACAATATCATTCAGTTTAACAAAAGCAGTAGTAT
>JBKUMA010000023.1:0-11972 GCA_046955055.1 Candidatus Gastranaerophilaceae bacterium | reverse complement strand
GCACTTGATTGGGAGAGGAATGGTATGATAAACAATGAAGATGGAACATCTGATGTTGTTGCTAATGAAGAAGAAAGCTACAATTTTTTTATAAAATATCTTGCTCCAAGTTTCAAATACACTTCTATAGTGAAAGGCGGATATATAGAGGAGAATGGTCGTAAAAAATTTATCAATACAAAGGTTTATTTGGTGGACGGAACTGTATTAGTGTTTACTAACGGTTCTTGTTTTGATATTGTAGCTGATCTAAACGGAAACAGAATGCCTAATAAAGGAGGTATTGATATATATAGATTTCTGTTATGCCAGGGAGGTGCACCGCAAGCCCATTTTGGGAATAAAAATCAAAGTTTTGGAACATATATGCCTGTGCATTGTCCGACCAGAGAAATCGCTCTTCAAAAATGTAAAGAGAATTCATCTTATTGTTCAACTTTATTAATGTATGACAGTTGGAAATTTAAAGATGATTATCCTTACAAATTATAAATTTTTTAGCATTAAGCTTTTAGAAAATCCAAGCAAAGTAGATAAAAGTCTATTAAAAAAGAGGGTCTTAAAACCCTCTTTAAATGGTCGGGATGACACGATTTGAACGTGCGACCCCCTCGTCCCAAGCGAGGTGCGCTACCAAGCTGCGCTACATCCCGACGGGGTCAATCACCTTTAATGGCGACAAGATTTATTCTAGAATAAACATTTTTTACAGTCAAGGGCTTTTTTAAAATTTTTAATTTCTTTCCAATCGGTTTTGTATAAATGCTTGTTTTGATGCTACTCCTAAGCCTATTCCGGCAAGTAAATATGTTGCCCAGGCAAATATATAATTACGTTTAAGCGGCTTAAGGTTAACAGCTTTTCCAAGAACTCCTTTTACTGCTTTGACTCCTCGTATTGAAGCTAAGCCTTCCTCAACTATTGTTGGCAGGAATGACATAAAACCTAATATACCGGCATTGCGTTCGATAAAGTTAGGTTTATCATCTTTTCTCCTGAATAACCCGTCCATCATTAATAATGCAGTTGGGGCAGCAGAGGCAAACATTCTTGATTTCTGCAAGAAACGTAAAAATTTACCTTTGTTGGCATTAATAGCATGTCCTAGTTCATGTAAAATTAAAGAAGGCTTGCTTTTTGGTGCAACGGCAAGTTTATGGACATCAGTGTAAAATGCATTTTGCCCTGAAGCAACTACTTCAAATTCTTTGGCTAATCCTGCACCGTATTTTTTTGCATAGGCAGGTACATCTGATGTTCCAATAAAACCGACATCGACCTTTAATTTATTATCATTAACCATTCTGCCGGCAACTTTTTCTATGTTTTCTGGCGATGTGAATTCTTTGCCTTGCATTAGCTTTGTACTACACCATTCTGATATTTTATGCAATCCTAAGGCTATTGCTTGTAAAACGCCTGCTGCCACAGTCGTTTTAGTCATATCTTGCGGGTCATCTTCTGGAATTTCAATACGGTTTATAGGCTTTTCAACAGAAAAATTCGCAGGCATAAAATACCTTGAATTATTGGCGAAATTATTCATCTGAATGTTATTTATTGTCGACATATTAACCTTCACAAGCCTTTGCAAAAATTATAACGTATGTGAAGGTTAAAAATTGACTTAAAATATATATCTGTTAACAAAATTTAAATTAAACTTTTACAAACATATCTTTTGGAGCACCGCATATAGGGCAAGTCCAATCATCAGGTAAGTCTTCAAACTTAGTCCCTTGTTTTTCTTCATCGTAAATCCAGTCGCATACTGTGCATTTATATTTCATTATTTTCTCCTTTCGTGGTATAATTTTTTTATGAAAAAACATATTTTTGAACAAAAAGTTTATTATTCCGATACAGATGCATATGGCGTAGTTTGGCACGGTGCATATCTTAGATGGCTTGAAGCTGGGCGTGTTGAATGGTGCGAAATGCAAGGGCATAATCTTATTGAATTGAAGGCTCAAGACATCGTTCTTCCTGTAGTGAACCTGAATGTCCGGTATAAATCATCTGCAAAACTTAATGATAATTTGATTATTGAGACTTGGATAGAAAAATTCAACAGCCTGTCGGTTACTTTTAACCAGGTAATTAAATCAAAAGAAACAGGTAAAACATATATTGAGGCACAAGTTGATGTTGTTGCTATCACAAATGACGGAAAACTTCATAGAAGAATGCCTGAAGTTCTGGCTGATGTATTCAGAAAGGAATTAGAACAATGTCCGGCACTCGTTTAAATAAATATATAGCTTCCTCCGGTCTTTGTTCGCGTCGTAAGGCTGATGAATTTATTGAACAAGGCTCTGTAAGCGTAAACGGTAAAGCTGTTAAAGAACTTGGATACCTTGTGCAGGAAAAAGATAAGGTTTTTGTAAATCAGAAACTTATCAGACCTGTAAAACATGAGTATTATAAGTTCTATAAACCTGCTGGTTATATTACTACTTGCGAAGATACCAAAGGAAGAAAAACTATTTATGATTTGCTGCCTGAATCAATGATGAATTTAAAACCTGTAGGACGTTTGGATAAAGATTCAACAGGGCTTTTAATTTTAACTAATGACGGAGATTTAATATATCAGTTAACTCATCCGTCAATAAAGGTTCCTAAAGTTTATTTGGTTTCTGTTGAGGCTCAGATACATAAACATGAATTGGAAAAGATTGCTAATGGTGTTGAAATTGAACCAGGCAAAATGGCTTATGCAGATATAACAGTTCTTGAAATGGATTCGAAATATACTTCTATGCAGATAACTCTTTACCAGGGAATGAACAGACAAATTAGAAAAATGTTCAAGTCTATCGGATATGAAGTTAAAACATTAAAACGTATCCAGCATGCATCTATTGGTATTGAAGGTTTAAAACGTGGCGAATTTAAACCGATTAAGCCTAAACAAATTAAGGAATTAAGAAACTTTTTAAACAGGATTTCTCAATAATGAAAAAGATTGCGATTTCAGGAAATATTGCATCAGGTAAAACAACAGTTCAAAAAATAATAGAAGCACAAGGCTACAAAGTCTTAGATACTGATGATGTATCAAGAGATTTACTGACTGTTGCTAATAAACCTTTATTTGAAGCGTTTAAAGGTTATGATGTATTTGAAAACGGTGAATTTTCAAGATATAAAGTAGGACAATTAATTTTTTCCGATAAAAAAGCAATAAAAACTATAGCAGATATCATGCACCCACAGGTTAAAGATGTTATGCTTAAGTTTTTCGCTGACAACAAAAATGACGAATTGCTTTTTGTAGGCATTCCTCTATTGTTTGAGGCAAATATGCAGGATTTGTTTGATAAAATTATTTTTGTATATACTGATGACGATATAAGGCTAAAAAGACTGATTAAGCGTATTAATTATTCTGTGCAGCATGCACAAGATAGAATGAAATCCCAGCAATCACAAGATGAAAAAGCTAAAATGTCTGATTATGTGATAAAAAATAACGGCTCAAAAGACGAGCTTGAAGAACAAGTTCTTAATTTACTTCCTGTTTTATGATTTTACCGGAACAAATACATGAGTATTTTCTGAAGGCTTGATACGATTATTAATAAAATCGCTGGCAGCACGTCCATCACCAAGTGTAACTTCAATATGGCCTACTTTTGGATTGTAATCTGCAGCACCTGGTTCATATATAATAATGCATCCAGCTGGAAGTTGAGAAAGTTGAGTGCCAGAAACATTAACTTGTTTAAAATTAGGATTTCGTTTTAATATATCTACGCATTCAATAGCATGACCGTTTTCATATTGACCTAAACCTGCATTTTGAATTGCCTGTTTTACATATCTTGCACACCAGCCTGTTGATCTGCTTTCAACATTCTGTGTAACCTTATCTGCAAGTTGTGTACCTTTCTGCTTGTCGTAGTTTATGTCTTTAAATTGAGGAAGATTCGTTTTGGTATTATATGAAACATTTGTTTTAACTTTGTTTGATTTTTTTACAGTATTAACATTCAAATTCGGACGTGTAACAGTAAATAAATTATTTAAATAATTTACCTGTGAATTGAAAGAAGTTCCAAAATTGTTGTTAGAATATGTATAGTTAAATGAGTAATTAAACAAGTTATTGTTGTTATTTGTGTCTATTGAGTTGTTTGAATTTTGTGCAGCTCTTAATGAGTTGTATATTCTTTGGTCTGAACTTTGAGAAGAATATGAGAAACTATCCATCATATTTGATGAAGGATTGTTTAATCTGTTTAATAAAAATAAAGAGGTTGTTAAATCACTTAGATAATTTCCGCAACCGCAGAAATTCATTGCGGGCATGAAGTTATTAAAACAGCCGAATGGATTTGCAAAATATGAATAATTAAAATTATATCCAAATGCGAACAATGATAATTTCCCCTTAATTTTCCTCTATTAATATAAAGTATTTTAAGGAGAAAAAATTGCCTTAATGTAAAATAAGTTTACAATATAATAAACCCGGCTTCTGCTTTGCCTATATCAACAAATTCGAAAGGTTTATTTATATCGTCAGTAACTTCATAATCTTCTTGGATGAAATTAAATATTTTGTCTAAATCAATAAAGCCTTCAGAAGTGAACAAATAAAACTTATTTACATTTTTCATGTAAAGTCCTAATGTGTTTTCTTTTTCCAAAGATTTTAAAAACTCTTTTTTTACTGTGTTTTTTGAATAACCGTCAAAAGTGAAATCTTTCATTTCATAATGCTTTTTTAAAGTTTCCAATAAAACATAAGGTTCTACCCACTTTTTCAAAATTCTGTGCATTGTTTAAACTCCTGCAGCAGCTTCTTGTTGATTTTTAAATTGCATTTCATAAAGATTTTTATAAATACCGTTAGAAACATTCATTAATTCTTCGTGTGTTCCTAATTCAGCAAGTTCACCTTCATTTACAACAGCTATTCTATCAGCATTTTTAATAGTAGAAAGTCTGTGAGCGATTACAAAAACTGTTTTGTTTTTAATCAGGTTATCAAGAGCTTTTTGAACTATTGCTTCTGATTTGTTATCCAAAGCTGAGGTTGCTTCATCAAGAATAACAATAGGTGCATCTTTTAACATAGCTCTTGCAATTGCAACACGTTGTCTTTGACCGCCTGATAATGTTGTTCCTCGTTCGCCGACCCATGTATCAAGACCGTTTTCCAAAGTGTTAGCAAATTCATCAAGGTGAGCCATTTTAACTACGCGTTCAATGTCACTGTCTGATGCATTTTCATTACCCATTAAAATGTTATTTTTAATAGTACCGGTGAATAAGAAATTATCTTGGAATACGAAAGAAATTTGGTTTCTTAAAGAATTCAATTCGAAATTTTTAATATTAATGCCGTCAAATTCTATAGAACCGCTTTTTACATCATAAAATCTAGGAAGTAAGCTTACCACAGTACTCTTTCCGCCCCCTGAGTTTCCAACAAGTGCGATAGTTTCACCTTTATTAACTTTTAAATTAAAGTCTTTTAAAATAGGTGTATCAGGTTCATATTCAAAGTACACATTTTTAAATTCAATGACGTTAATTAGTCCTTGTAAAGTGATAGCATTTTCAGGTGATTTGATTTGCGGTTTTAAGTCAAACAATTCAAATACACGACCCATTGCAACAAAGGTATTTTGAAGACCTGTTAATGTGTTGCCTAGTGTTTTAGTCGGTTTGTATAGAAGCAGCAAAGAAGTTACGAATGAAGCAAAACTACCTGCTGTCATTTGTCCTGACAGGATTAAATGGTTTCCGTAAGCCATTACAAGTGCAATACCTATTGAACAAACAAAATACATAATAGGTGACATCCAGCCTACTCTTTTAGTCAAAGACATTGCAAGATGAAATTGTTGGTTAATTTGATTATCAAATTTTTCATTTTGGTCATTTTGTAAATTATATGCAGTCATAATTTTGTTACCTGCAAAAGTTTCGTTAAAGTTGGTTGTCATGTTACTTCCAACAACCATGCTTGCATTAGAAACGGCTTTAATCTTTTTACGAATAAATGTAACAGGAGTAATAGCAATTGTCATGACAGTTACGCCGATAATAGCAAGCTGCCAAGAGTTATATAAAAGAACTCCGATAAGTCCTACCAATCCAAATATTGTTGCAATAAATGATTTTAAACTTTCAATAATACTTTTTGATGCTGCGTCAGGATCTGACAAGAAACGTGTCAAAACCAGACCTGAAGAGTTAACATCATAAAATTGAGGGTCCATTAATGTAAGCTTTCTAAATAAATCCATTTTTAATGAATTTGAAATTTTAAGCCCAGTCCAATCTGTTAAATAGTTACTTACGTATTTCAAAATACCTTGGAACAACGCGAATCCTACAATACCAAACGGGATAATAAATGCTAAGAAACTTTGAGAATGAACAGTTATACCAAAAAATGTCCATGTATGTTCAGGAGAACCGTTGATTACAAAATCTAAATACGGTTTTAATGACAGTGCAACTATACCGTCTAAAAGTCCTAAAGGAATAGCAATAGCAAGATTTAATAATGCTCTTCCCATAACAGGTTTAATATACGGAAATATTTTCTTTAAAAGATAACCATACTTAAAAGCATCTTTTGATATTGTATTCTGTAATTTATAGTCCATCCTTATTTATCCCCTCATATCCTATTTAATACTCTAAAATTATCTCATAAAAATTTTTATTTTACAAAAATGTGCATATGATGTAACTTTGTGTTAATATTTAATTAAGTTTAAGATAGAAGAATTAGGGGAGTATTTAAATTTCATGAAAGTTTGTGTAATAGGTACCGGATACGTAGGTTTAGTTGCAGGAACATGTTTGGCAGAAATGGGAAACGATGTTATCTGCGTTGATAATGATTTGAGCAAACTCGAAAAGTTGGAAAAAGGTATAATTCCTATATACGAACCGGGATTGGAAGAACTTATTAAGGCGAATGTCGGGGAAGGAAGGCTTACTTTCACGTCTGATTTGGCATTGGCTGTTCAAAAATCTCTCGTATGTTTTATCGCTGTAGGTACTCCTCAAAGTGAAGACGGTTCTGCTGACTTACAATATGTAGAAGCTGTGGCTGATAGTATTGGCAAGGCTATTAACGGTTATAAAGTTATTGTTGATAAGTCTACTGTTCCTGTTGGTACAGCTGATATTGTTACTTCAATAATTAAAAAGCATACTAATCATGACTTTGATGTTGTTTCAAATCCTGAATTTTTAAAACAAGGTGCTGCTGTAGAAGATTTCTTAAAACCTGATAGAGTTGTTATAGGCTCAAATTCACAAAGAGCTACAGAAATCATGCAGGATTTATACTCACCGTTTTTGAGAACAGGCAACCCTGTAATTATTATGGACGTTAAATCTGCAGAAATGACTAAGTATGCGGCAAATTCGTTCTTGGCTGTGAAAATATCATATGCGAATGAAATCGCTAATATTTGTGAAGCAGTTGGTGCTGATGCTGAAATGGTTCGTATTGGCATGTGCTCTGACAAAAGAATAGGCTCTCAATTCTTGTTCCCCGGCTTAGGATACGGTGGAAGCTGCTTCCCTAAAGATGTGAAAGCTTTATTAAAAACTGCTGTTGATAACAACTGCGGACATAGACTTATAGAATCTGCAGATGAAGTTAATAAAGAACAAAGAGTTATTTTCTTGAATAAAATTTTAAGTAGATTTGGTTTAAATTTAAAAGGTAAAACATTTGCGGTTTGGGGGCTAACATTCAAGCCAAAAACAAATGATATGAGAATGTCACCTGCAATAACAATTGTAAATGCTTTACTTGAATTTGGTGCCAAAATCCAGGCATATGATCCAAAGGCTTATGAACAAGCATATGCAATGTGGGGAGACAAAATAACATATGCTAAAAACTCATATGAAGCATTAGAAGGTGCTGACTGCTTACTTCTTTTGACAGAATGGAACGAATTTAGACGACCTGATTTTGATAAAGTTAAGTCGTTAATGAAAACTCCAATAGTATTTGACGGAAGAAACCAGTATGAACCTGAAAGAATGATTCAACGCGGTTTTGAATATACTTGTGTTGGAAAAGTAATTAAGAAAACTCCATCAAAAGTATAAATTATGTAAGAGTATTGTAAATCTCATATGCTCTTAACAGTTTAGAATTATTTTGTATTTGATAAATTTTGACTAAAGCCCATTCAGCAGTGGAATTCATTTCAGCTTTGGAAATAACTCCGGCTTTTTCTGCACTGCGAAGGCTTTTGTCTATGGTGTTATATAATTTGCCTAGAGTTTTGTTATCCATTCTGTGAATGGGACGTGAAAAGTAATCACAAAGCCCACCAGAATTTTCTTCAAGTGTTTTATACAGTTTTTTTAAAGTTGTTTTTGTATCTGATAACTCATATTCTAAAAATGAGACTACTTGAGCTTTTGTCCCGTGTCTGAAAACGTAAGTTTTTACTTTTTCTATGTTGTCTTTTTTTAGGTTGTCCTGAATTTCAAAATTATTTTCAATAATCGAATTTATATACTTTTTAATGTCTTTTTCGGCAATACCCAAAGATTTTGCAAGTATAATAGTATCTCCTTTTTTGGTAAAAGAATTTTTTAGAGGTCGAAATCTTATAAGAGGTCTTTCTGACATTAATTCTTCAAACTCATACTTATTTATTTCTGTTTTTACTATGTTTTTGAGCGCGGTAGTATTTTTCTTAATGAATTCAGCTTTTTGTTTGTCAGTAAGTTTCTCTGATGTGAGAATTCGATGCAACTTTAATGTATCGATAGAGTTAACACCAGTAATTTTTTCCATAATAGCTCCTAAATAAAAAATACCCCTTTATTAAGGGGTATTTTTGGTGGGCCCGGAGAGACTCGAACTCTCACACATCGCTGCGCTAGATCCTAAGTCTAGTGCGTCTACCAATTTCGCCACAGGCCCATAGGTAATTTCGCGTATTTTTAATTTATCTTGAACATTCTTTATTGTCAAGAGTTATTTTTTATATTTTCAGGATGGGCAGAATTAGAAAGTATAATTTCGTAATATTCATTTTTATCAATATTTACCCCCATTGTTTTGGGGTTACCGAAATCTTTTTTCTTTTTCTTCTTAAGTAATTTTTTGTAATCTCCAGCCATGCCTATATATTACCATGAACAAATATTACATTTCTTTAATACCTGCTTGCATTATTAGTTTGTTTTATGTACCATTGTATGTACCGATATATGTCGGCAGTTTTTTTAATGAAAAAATTGAGAATTTACAAGAAATATAAAGGAAGCAAAAAATGAACCCTATTATTGATGAATTAGAAAAACCATTTTTAAGAGACAGTTTACCTGATATCAATCCTGGAGATACTGTTAAAGTTTTCGTAAGAATTATCGAAGGTAACAAAGAAAGAACTCAGGCTTTTGAAGGTACTGTTATTAAAGAACATGGTTCTGGAATTAACAAAACTATTACTGTAAGAAAAGTTTTCCAAGGCGTTGGTGTAGAACGTGTATTCTTAATTAACTCACCAAGAATTGAAAAAATTAATGTTTTAAGAAAAGGTGATGTAAGACGTTCTAAACTTTACTACTTGAGAGAACGTTCAGGTAAAGCAACTCGTATCAAGGAAAAAATTGAAAAAAGATAAGCTTCATATTCATTGGTATCCTGGACACATTGCGAAAGCTGAAAAAAAGTTAAAAGAACAGCTTTCTTTAGTGGATGCCGTAATTGAAGTTTTAGATGCGAGACTGCCTTTATCAAGCAGTTACGACAATATTACGAGGCTTTTAGGTGAAAAGCCTCGTTTAATTTTGCTTAATAAAGCGGATTTAACTGACAAAGCTGAATTAAAAAAATGGATTAACGTCATTGAAAAGAAAACTGGATTCCCTGTCTTAACAACAGATGCTAAGAATTCAAAAGATTTAAATTTTATTGTGAAAAAAGCTGTTGAATTATCTGAGCCAAGAATTCAGGCTATTATGAAAAAGGGATTATTGAGACGTCCTGCAAGGGTAATGGTTGTTGGAATGCCAAATGTCGGAAAATCAAGTATTATTAATAAACTAACTAAATCATCAAAAACAAAAATAGGTGCAAAAGCAGGTGTAACAAGACAGCAACAGTGGGTTAGAATTAATCCGCAGCTTGATTTGTTAGATACTCCTGGTATTATTCCTATGAAACAGGAAGACCAAGAACGTGCTAAAAAGCTAGCTTTTGTTAATGCTGTTTCCGAAAATGCTTATTCTAACGAAATGGTAGCAAAGGAACTTTTAATTTTGCTTGATGAAAAATATTCTAAGATAACAAAAGATTTTTATAAAGTTGAAAATTTGTCTATTGAAGATATTGCAAATGCAAGAAACTGGATTATTTCAGGTGGAAGTCCTGATATAGAACGAACTGCTGTATATATTCTTAGAGATTTCAGAGAGGGTAAAATAGGCAGATTTATATTAGACGAACAAAGTGAGTAAGCTATGTTGGATGTCAATTCTCATATAATAAAACTTTTTACATTTGATTTAAATCAAAAACGTCTTGTAATAGGTACAGACGAGGCAGGCAGAGGCCCTGCTGCCGGTGGTGTGTTTGCAAGTGCTGTTTGTTTTAAAGAACGTTCCAGAGAACTTGTAGAAGAACTTGCCTGCATGAATGACAGTAAAAAAATATCAAAGAAAAAAAGAGAAGCTCTTTACGATGTTATCAAGAACAATACAATAAACTCTACTGTTTGTGTGGAAGTGGATGAGATTGAAAAAATTAATATCTTGAATGCCTCCTTAAAGGCAATGCGTTTGGCATGTACTGATGTTATAAACCAGCTTTATCCTATTCCTGAAGTTAGAGAAAAACTTCTTGCACGAAATATTCTTGCAAGAAGTGAAGTTTTAATTCTTCTTGATGGTAACAAGTTAATAAGAGATTTTGACTATTCTCAACGATATGTAATAAAAGGTGACAGTCGTTCTGCTTCCATTGCTGCTGCAAGTATATTGGCAAAAGTTACGCGTGACAAATATATGCAAAAGCTTGATGAAGAGTTCCCACAATATGGCTGGGCTAAAAATGCAGGTTACTTAACCAAAGAACACCAGGCTGCGATAGATAAATACGGACTTTGTAAGTATCATAGACCGTCATTTTTGGTAAAACATTTTGCCAAAGAAGAGCAGCTTACTTTGTTTTAAGAAATTTTACCAATCATAGTTAATTTCCCATCCGTCATATTCAATAAGTCTGCCGCATTGCCTGTTTTCTTTTGTATATTCCTTGCTGCAATTGCGTAATAGGCTAGTTCTGTTATTCTTTATTCCTGAATTAACGTAGAATTCAAATTTATTATCTTGCATTCTCATGCAAAAAATATCTTTACCTAGTGTATTTGGTTTTTTGTAGCCGTTAATATCTACAGTGAAAGCTAGTGAAGTATAAACCGGATTATTGCAGTTACCTTCTGAGTCATAGCCTCCGTTACATCCTGTATCCATCCTAAAACCTATAATGCTTCCATTAACAAGTTCAACTATATAATATTTTCCTATATAGTATCCATCTGTAGCCTTTTCGTTATCAAGACCTTTTATAGTTATACCAATGTCTTCGAAAGTTGTTATCCCATGATCTTTTGTATATGAAATATAAGGTAAAAAGTATGTTTGGACAATAGTCTCTGTCAATTTTGCACTGCTTATACTCGTACTTTGACCTTGCAAATCGTTTAAAATCCAGGTGTCAATATCACCATATTCAACTTTTGCACGTTCAAATACTTGGGCTAACGTTGTGTATGAAGCCCTTAATTGTTTTAGTGTTTGTTTTTTTTGATAATTTGTAATTAACGATGGCATAGTCATAGCAGCGACAACGCCGATAACGCCAAGTGTGATTAAAACTTCTGCTAAAGTAAATGCAGAATTAAGATGATTAGCTTTACTTAAACAAAATTCGGGGGGGGGGCGTTTTTTAAGCTTCTTTA
>JBKUMA010000022.1:0-12255 GCA_046955055.1 Candidatus Gastranaerophilaceae bacterium | reverse complement strand
GTATTGAAAATGATGATGAATTAGCAGCCATTCTTTCACACGAAATCGCTCATTCTCAAGAATATTACAAAGGCTTCTTAAAAATAGCTGCAATGAATATGAACAAAAAGAACTACGAATTTAAAGCAGACTTATATGCAATCGACTACATGGTAAAAGCAGGATACAACCCTATTGCTGCAATCACAGTAATTAATAAAATAGCGGGTGAACCATTATGGGATTGGGGTTTCACTTCAACACATCCGAAAGGTTCAAGAAGATTGCTTGCTATGTATAAATATATTTACCTTAAATATCCGCAGTACTTAAATTCTTCAATGACTAAAAAATCTACTTATCAAACTTTCTTAAAAGACCAAGAATTTGAAATTAAGAAATTTGAGGCAGAACAAAACAAACGAAAAATTAATCAAAATGAGGATATTTAATGTATAAAAAATTATTTATATTGTTTACATTGTTGGGATTAAGTATAAATAATGCAATGGCAGGGAACCTTTTATTAAAGGTTTCCCCTTTGCATAAATTAAGCACTTGTTCCAACAAAATTTTTGAAGGCGATATAGTTAAATTTAAAGTAGTTGAAGACAATGATAAATTTAAAAAAGATGACATTATCACAGGTACAATTTTAAATTACAAACCAAACGGATTTAACGGTGAAGAAGCAAATCTCACTATCGGAAACTTGAGAAATCCAGACGGTAAAAAATTTAATGGTGAAATATACCTTTCTGGTAATATGCACAAAGTTTATCAAGAATATCTCAACGGTTTAAGTTCTGATTTGCTTGCTTTACCGTTAATCAGAGGCGGAGAAATTAAAGTCAAGGCTAATCAAACCATTACGATTTTATTAACAGATAATAAAAAATATCAGGAAAAAGTTCCCGTAAGAATAAAGCCTGTACAAAAAATTTCAACAACTCATAATGAAACCCAAACCAGTGATGTTATAAGGTTCAAAGTAATCAATGATGTATTTGTAAATAACAATCTATATATAAAAAAAGATTCACCAATTATAGGCTATGTTGATTACGTTCAAGATAACGGCTGGGATTATGACAATGCACAAATTGACATTAAAAAATTTAAAACACGTGACGTAAATAATAATATTGTTGAAATTAACTCGGAACTATCTATAAACGGTTTTGAGATTTTAAAATATAAAAGTAACAGACCGGCCCAGTTTTTTAACTATATAGGAGTATACTTTAGAGGTAAAGAGGTTGAAATTTGTCCTGAAAAAGATAAAAATATATTTTTTAATATATGGTTAACCAAATAAAGATAAAAACAATTTAAAAAACTCGCGTGAAGAATCAATATTCAAATTAATAGTTTTTTGAGCAATTTCACTCCATCTATCACTATTTGCTTCGTTAGGAATTTCATTTTCTAACGAAGTTTTAACTGTAGCCACAAACAAATCATCGAAATCATTGTTATCGCTTGGTAAATATTTCTTTAAGTCAGATTTTGAACGGTTATTATAAAACTTGTCTTGGTTATCTTCAATAAAAGCTTCAAATTCTTTATGAACACGTTCTTCTTTATATTTGTCTAATACAGTTCCTCTTTTAACGTGCAGACCCACAGACATATCATCAAGAAAATGTTTTGCTCTTGCAGCTTCTTCAATAGCACCTTTTTTATTATGTTTACTTAAACAAGTAAACATTCTGCATATATGTTCATTATATTTAGAAAAAGCATTATGTTTTCCGTCAAAATCAAGATGGCTTTCACGTCGTCTATAAGTTTGTGGAGGGTAATAAAAATGATTATTACAAGTTGCTTTACCTAAAATTTTTAAACCTGTTTCATCAAAATCAGGTTTTTGTACAAATTTAGCAAACATATCTGCAGTTTCACTATTCAGATGGGCATAGTTCCTGGCGAGGTTATATGTTATAAACTCATGCGTCTGGGCTCTTAAGCCAAAATTCGGGAAATTATTTAACTTTTCAACTTTCATTACATATCTCTGCTTACCATTGTATGCCAAACAGCTGAAATATCAAGATAAAAAAATAAAAAGCGGGTTAAAAGCCCGCTTTTTTTTACACTTTAGAAAAGACTATTTCATCATTATCCAAATCGATTTTCACTTTATCACCGCGAAGGAATTTTTGTGAAAGGATTTGTTTAGATAAAGGATTTTCCAGCAATTGTCTAATGACTCTTTTCAAAGGTCTTGCACCATAAACAGGATTAAAACCGCGTGTTGCCAGAAATTCTTTTGCTTCCGGAGTGATTTCAAATTCTATTTCCTGATCTTTTAACAATTTTCTCAAGTAATCCATTTGAATGTCAACAATTTCTTCCAATTCTTGTAGATTTAAAGCCTTAAAGAATATTGTTTCATCAATTCTGTTTAAGAATTCAGGTTTAAAACGAGTTCTTAAGACTTCAAGAACTTTGTCTTTTGTTTCTTCAAAATCTTTCGGTGAAACAAGATTGTTTAAAGTATTTTCCAAAATTATTTCACTTCCTATATTACTTGTCATAATTATCAAAGTGTTTTTAAAATCAATTGTTCTGCCTTTTGAATCAGTCAAACGTCCGTCATCAAATATTTGCAGCATTATATTAAACACATCAGGATGAGCCTTTTCAATTTCATCAAAAAGCACAACTGAATAAGGTTTACGTCTTACTGCTTCAGTCAATTGACCGCCTTCTTCGTATCCTACGTATCCCGGAGGAGCACCGACAAGTCTTGCTACATTATGTTTTTCCATATATTCAGACATATCAATACGGATTAAAGCATCTTCATCATTAAACATAAATTCTGCCAATGCTTTTGCCAATTCAGTTTTACCAACACCTGTAGGTCCTAAGAACAGGAAGGTACCAATCGGACGTTTAGGGTCCTTTAAACCAGAACGAGCACGTCTAATAGCGTCAGAAACAGTTTCTACAGCTTCAGCCTGACCTACTAAACGCTTATGTATAATGTCTTCCATTTTGATAAGTTTTTGCATTTCGCTTTCCACAAGTTTATTAACAGGAATTCCTGTCCACTTGCTTACAACATTTGCAATATCATCTTCGTTAATTTCTTCCTTAAGAAGTTTATTGGCTTCTTTTTCTTTATTTTGAACAGCTTCTAACTGTTTTTCAAGTTCTAAAAGCTTGCCGTATTTAAGTTCCGCTGCTGTTTGCAAGTCTGTATTACGTTCGGCTTCTTCTATTTTATTTTTCACCTGTTCGATTTGTTCTTTTAAACCTGCTTCTCCTGTTATGGAAGCTTTTTCTTGTTCCCATTGAAGCTTCATAACTGAAATATTTGCTTCCAACTCATCAATCTGTTTTGAAAGATCTTCTACTTTAGCTTTAGCATCGTCATCATCTTCTTTTTTCAGAGCTTCACGTTCAATTTCAAGTTGAATTTTTTGACGCATCATTTTATCAATTTCTTCCGGCATAGAATCAATTTCTATACGAAGTGAAGACGCTGCTTCATCAATCAAATCAATAGCTTTATCAGGTAAAAATCTATCGGTTATATATCTATCAGACAATTTTGCCGCTTGTATAAGAGCACTGTCAAGTATACGAATTCCATGGTGAACTTCGTATTTTTCTTTCAAACCTCTTAAAATACTAATTGTGTCTTCAACTGAAGGCTCTCCTACCATTACGGGCTGAAAACGTCTTTCAAGAGCAGGGTCTTTTTCAATATATTTTCGGTATTCATTAATAGTAGTAGCACCAATCGTTCTCAAAACACCTCTTGCAAGAAGCGGTTTTAAGAGGTTTCCTGCATCCATAGAACCTTCTGTGGCACCGGCACCAACAACAGTGTGAAGTTCATCAATAAACATAACAATTTCACCGTTAGATTCTTCTACTTCTTTCAAAACGGCTTTCAAACGTTCTTCAAATTCACCTCTAAATTTAGCACCAGCAACCAGAGCACCAAGGTCCAAAGATATTAATTTAACATCTTTTAAGCTTTCTGGAACATCGCCTCTTACTATTCTTTGAGCCAATCCCTCAACAATAGCAGTCTTACCAACACCCGGTTCACCGATTAAAACTGGATTGTTTTTAGTACGTCTGTTTAATACTTGAATTATACGTCTGACTTCTTCATCTCTTCCGATAACCGGATCAAGCTTTCCCTTCCTTGCAAGGGCAGTAAGATCGGTAGAATATTTTTCCAAAGCCTTCATATTTTCTTCTGCATTTTTATTATCCACTTTTTTATTACCTCTTATTTTTTTCATCACATTTAAGACTGTGTTAGTGTTAACATTATAGTTTCTCAAAAGCAATTGGATATCACTATTGGTAAGCTGAGTCATTGCAAGAAGAATACATTCAATACCTATATAATCATCTTTCAATTCTTCAGCCTGACGACCGGCGTAATCTAAAAGCTGATAAGTTTGACTTGACAAGAATACCTGCCCTGAAGGCGGCCCTGATATCGTTGGGAAAGAATTAATTATTGAAACAACTTTATCAATAAATCCTTGATTTAACAATTTTAATTCTGTTAAATAATCTTTGATAATTCCGTTGTCTTTTAACATTGCAAGCATAATGTGTGCAGGTTGTAACTCTGAATTTTTATGAGCCTGCATTATTGCACCTGCTGAATTCAATATCTCTTGTGAATAATTTGTAAATTTTTCGAAATCTGGCATAACAAAAACTCCATTTCATTAACTATATTTTTATTTTAATAGGATTTTCATAAAAGTCATTGAAATTAATTTTTAATTAACATTTTCAAAAAAATATTGACAAAAAAACAAAAAAAGTAAATAATGAAAAAAAAGGAGGTGCTAAATGACTAGAATAGCTTTAAAATTGTGCCCCCCCCCCGAAATTCTAAAATAGACAGAGGGATTAGATTTAAGGGCATTTGTTTTGGATTTACGTTAGCGGAAGTTTTAATCACACTCGGGATTATTGGTGTTGTTGCGGCTATGACTATGCCTACATTGATTAACAACACTAACGGAGAACAATACAGAGCAGGGTTCAAAAAAACACTTTCTGCTCTTAATCAGGCCGTAACAGCTAATTTTGCACTGGACAATTACGATTTTGCCGATGCAACAATTAACGGCAATGCTAATAACAATATCAGTGAAAATATTATAAAAAAAAGAATGAAAGTAGTATCATATTATAAACAAGAAACCGAACAAACTCATATGCCAATCGATGATGATAAAAAAAACGGTTATTACGTTTTATATCCGACAACTTTCTATTTTAATGACGGCAGCTCTTTCTCTTTTGAATCATCTTCTGCCGAAAATTGCACTAAAACAAATTTATATGCAGGCAAACTGGAATCAAACGACGATATTATATATGACAAGAGTGCATGTATTGGTTATATAGATTCAAATGGTAAAAAAGGGCCAAACAAAATTATCACATGTGACAAATCTACATCTTACAACAAGCTGGATATATTTAAAAAAGGGGATGATGATACAAGCTCTGATGATTGCACTGTGTCAAGGGTTAACGGTGATATTTATCCTGTAATGTTTTATGATCATACGGTTGTACCGGCAACACCTGCTGCTAGAGCGGTATTATATGGTAAGTAAGTTAAAACGCTCCTTTAATAAAGGAGCGTTTTATTTATATAATTTCTTGCAAAATATCAGTAGATTTAAATTTTCTCGGGGAATGCACATTAATATATTCTTTTAAAAGTTCAAAACAGACTAAACAGACCTTCTCATTTGCTTTTTCATCATATTCAGATTTGTAATCATAATCAAATTGAAGCATTGCTGCCAAGAAATCCCTAAGCTTATAATGCATTACAGTATGAAGGTTGTAGTTTTCATTGCATTTTTTACAAACAATACCACCCATCTTTGAAGAAAAATACATACTATCTTCCTTTACAGGTTCACCGCAGCAAAGACAAGTTTCAAACTCAATACCAAATCCAGAAATCTGCATCATTTTCAACTGGAATTTTATTACTGCTATTAAAATTTCAACTTTATCAACAGAATTTGCAATCTTTTCTAATCCTTTATACAAAAGTTCGTAAATTTCATTTGAACAAGGATCATCTTCTACCCCAAAATTATTAACAACCTCTGTAATATACATTGAATAAAATATTTTATCCATATTCTGGCGTGTCTTATTGAAAGTATTCAAAGCTTCAGCCTGACAAATTCTATCAAGACTCTTGCCTTTATAAAGCATAAGTTTATTGGCTACAAGCAAATCCATTCTTGCACCAAGTTTACTCTTTGGCTTTTTTACTCCCTTTGCAACCCCTCTTATCAAACCTTTTTCTTTGGAATACATAACTATTATTTTGTCAGCTTCACTAAGATTATAGGATTTAAGATTAATTGCATCTGTTACGAAATTGTTCATTAAATTTTCTCGTCACTATGCTAGGCATTCGGTCCGAAAGTACCGTGGAATACCCCTCTTATCATTTGCTGCAATTCTGTCTTATTATCAGAATAAGACATTGCAACGTCTTCTGAAATTAATTCTTGTTCATAAAGTTTATACAATGAAGTATCATTGTTATCATATTATTAAATGAACCCTTCTTAACAAGTTCATATATTTCTTCTAACTTGTCTTTTGCAATGAAATCTTTTACTGTAGGAGTTACTACAAGAACCTCACAAACAGGACGTCTTCCAGCACCGTTTGTAAGAGGAACAAGTTTTTGAGAAACCGTACCTCTTAAAATAGATGCAAGCTGTATACGAACAAATTCTCTATCAGAAGGCTCAAACATATTTACAATTCTGTTTACGGTTTGGATAGCATCATTTGTGTGAATTGTAGCAAATACAAGGTGTCCTGTCTCTGCGGCTTTCAAAGCAGCAGTAACTGTTTCTTTATCCCTGATTTCACCAATAAATATTACATCCGGATCCTGTCTTAAAGCATATTTAATACCGTCAGGGAAGGTCGGAGTATCTATCAAAACCTGTCTTTGTGAAACTATACATTTTCTATTTGTAAATATAAATTCCACAGGGTCTTCAATAGTGATAATGTGTTTTTGATAGTTTATATTAATATAATCTATTAAAGACGCAATAGTTGTTGACTTACCAGAACCTGTAGGACCGGTAATAAGAACAAGACCGTTATTCAACGATGCAAATTGCTCAATAGATTCAGGAAGCATCAATTCTGATACTTTCTTAATATTGTATGGAATTGTTCTGATAACAAGTGCACTTTTACCTAACTGACGACTCAAATTCACACGAAAACGAGAAACGCCATGAATTTCATAAGCAAAGTCTAGGTCAAATACAGAATTAACCTTGCCCTTAAAATGAGCAGGCAAAAGTATATCGTAGGCAATAGCAATATCTTCATCCGTTAAAATAGGCATGTCGACTTTAATAATTTTACCGTCAATTCTAATAACAGGATGTTCGTCAACTTGCAGATGGACATCTGAAGCCCCTACTGCAACAGCCTTTTTCAAAAAAGCTATAATATTAAATTTGCTGCTTGTTGTATTTGTTGCCATATAAAACCTCTCAATATAAAAAATTATACCATTATTTTGCATATTAGACAACAGGGTAATATTTTGTAAGATTACCACAATAAAAGGTTTTCAGAGTTTGTTACAAAGTTGTTACAAAACAGAACAAAAAGGTAAATTTCTAAAAGAAAAAATACTTTATATAAGAGTAAGGGAAATCAAATATTTTAAAAGGAAATTGGATATTATAAGCTACTAATCAGTTCTTCAAAATAATGAAAACAGATTACGAAAGACAAGTTTTTATACTCTCTCTCTTAATATCCTCGTGTTTATTTAATGTTGCCTCATTTTAGGCAACTTTTTTTTGCGTAAGTAAAAGCGTTTACAATTTATCAACATCATCCTCAAATTTGTCATGGTCAAAAGTTTTGCTTAACATTAAGGTTGATGTAAAAAGCATAAATATTTTAAATAGAAATTTTAGAGGAAATAATAATATCTTCATATACATACATTTAATGGTACAATGTCATATTAGATATTATTTTATACATAAACTATTATATTGTCAAGGTAAATGTTAGTATAAAGGTAAGTTTATGGATAGAAAATTAATGAGAAACGGTAACGGTTGGGCATTGACAATTAATTCAACAATACTGCAACTATTAAAACTTAATCCCGAAACTGACTTAGTTGAATACACAGTCGAAAACGATAAACTGATTATTACAAAAAGCAAAAATAAAAGAAATGATAAATAAAAAAAAAGAGCCTTTCGGCTCTTTTTAAACTGTTTGTGGAATGTCTTTCAACGCTTCCAGATATTTAACTGCGTAAACCGCACCTACAGCACCGTCTGATGCCGCTGTTATTACCTGACGCAATGGAGTAGTTCTAACATCACCTACTGCAAAAACTCCTTCAACAGATGTTTTCATTGTCTCATCAGTTACAATAAAGCCGCCTGCATCCTGTGCTAATTGACCGGTAATTAAATCAACGTTTGGTGCAAAACCAACGTAAGGGAAAACCCCGTTCACAGCCAAATTACTTTTTTCTTTTGTTTTTACATTTTCAAGAACAGCTGTATGAACTAAGTCATCTCCTTTGATTTCTGTTACCACACTGTCCCATATAAATTCAATTTTTTCATTTTTAAATGCTCTTTCTTGAACAATCTTGTCTGCTCTCAATTCATCACGTCTGTGAATAATATAAACTTTATCAGCAAATTTTGTTAAATACATAGCTTCTTCAACTGCTGCATTACCGCCGCCGACAACCGCTACGACTTTTTGCTTATAAAAAGCTCCATCACATACAGCACAGTAGCTTACACCTCTGCCAACAAATTCTTTTTCGCCTGGAACACCTAATTTCCTAGCTTGTGCACCTGTTGCTATGATAACAGCCTTTGCTTTAAATTCACATTCCTTTGTCAAAATCACTTTCGGATTAGATACTAAATCCACTTTTTCAATTTCCTGCATAGGAAATTTTTGTACTCCGAACTTATCAGCATGTTCTTCAAATTTTTCCATTAAGTCGTAACCGCCAATAATAGGAAATCCTGGATAGTTTTCTAACTCTAAATAATTAGAAGGCTGCCCCCCAAGCATGCTTATATCAACAATAGCAGTTGATGTTGCTCCTCTGCTTGCATATATTGCTGCTGAAAATCCTGCCGGACCTCCGCCTAAAATAACCGTATCAAATTCATATTGTCGCATTCTTTATCCTCATTTTCCTAATAC
Source organism: Candidatus Gastranaerophilaceae bacterium (assembly GCA_046955055.1). Classification (GTDB taxonomy): domain Bacteria; phylum Cyanobacteriota; class Vampirovibrionia; order Gastranaerophilales; family Gastranaerophilaceae; genus JBKUMA01. The sequence continues at coordinate 3,015 of JBKUMA010000022.1, read as the reverse complement.
ACTCGTACCTGAAATTTTTTCGCCCTTTAAAACATAAACGGCAGTTTCTTTTTTTAATACTGATTTATCAACATCAGAAATCGTTTCAAGCGTAAGCTTGTTAATCCCAGTAAAATTATCACCCTCTAATTTTAGCTCTACAGTATCCGTCAACTTTTTATTATCGTAATCTCCAGTCTTTGAAAATTTAATAATATTGCTATCCACGTAACTTACCGTTATTGATGCAGAGGCACCAGTAAAGGGGTTACATAAATTTATGACGTCGCCTTCACGTGATAAGTTCCACATATCAACGCTTTGGGGCTTAAATTTTTGAGGAGAAGTTGTATCTTCAAGTGTTGCTGTAACACGCCAGTTTCCATAAAAAGAATTTGGAACCTGTTCAACAACAGATACACCTGCTTTTAATGTATATTCTTGATTTACTGAGGCAGTATTCACTTCATCAGAATAACTTTTTTGCACTGATATAAAAACAGAACAAAAGGTTATTAACAAAGCTGATATTATAATTTTTCTCATATGTATCACTATCTCTATTTAATTAATTTATAAGATTAGACAACAAAGTCTAATTTATCCCTCTCTTATTTTAACATAATAACAAAAAGACTTGCTTATGTGCAAGTCCTTTTGCTTATTCTTATTATTAGTTTACTTAAACTGAAGCCATTTTTTCTTGAAGAGCTTGAGCACTTTCTTCATAACCTGCTCTGCCCATTAAAGCGTAAGTATAGTTTTTAGCTTGTTCAACACCAGGTTGATTGAATGTATTAATGTTATATAATTCACCGGCAATAGCTGTTTGAACTTCTAACATGTATAGCAATTGAGCCACGTAGTAACCATTTACTTTCGGCAATGTAATTGTAATTGTTGGTCTGCCGTAATCTGATAATGCAACTCTTGTTGAATCAGCTTCTGCGTTAATCAATTGATTAATTGATTTTCCGCCTAAGTAACCGATACCTGTGTATTCAAAAATACTAGGAATTTCTAAAGTATTATCGAACTCTTCAACTCTAATGAAGTTAATAACTTTGTCGTTAGGACCTTCGTTATAAAGTTGGATTTGAGAGTGTTGGTCTGTTGCACCTAAAGCTTTGATTGGAGTAGGTCCAACATGAACATCGTTACCATCTTTATCCTTATTTTTACCCAAAGATTCTGCCCATAATTGAACATACCAGTCTGAAACATATTTCAATCTACTTGAATAAGGCATCATAACAGATAAGTTTTTACATTTTTTAGTATCCATTAGGTAATGAATTAAAGCATTTTGTGCTGCAATGTTTTCGTTAATGTCAGTATTTTTCAAAGCTAAATCCATATCTTTAATACCGTTAACGATTTCATCGATATCAATACCAACAAGAGCAAAAGGTAATAAGCCTACTGCTGAGAATACTGAAAATCTTCCGCCTACATCATCAGGAACAACAAAAGTTTTGTAACCTTCTTGTTCAGAAATTTGTCTTAAGATACCTGTTTTTTTATCAGTTGTAGCTACAATATTTTCTCTGTAATCAGATCCTAATTCTTGTTCAAGAATATTTTTAACAATCATAAACTGAGACATAGTTTCAGCAGTTGAACCTGATTTAGTGATTACATTAACCAAAGTTTTTTTCAAATCAAGAACTTTCAACAAACCTGAAATATAGTCAGGATCGATATTATCAAGGAAGAAAATTCTTGGCATACCGTTTCTTTGTTCTGGAGTTAACAAGTTCCAGAATGGTTTTAAAAGAGCTTCAGTAACTGCAATACCGCCTAAAGCAGAACCGCCGATACCTAAAACTAAAATGTTTTCAAATTTACCTTTTACTTGAGAAGCAAATTCTTTAACATACCAAAGAGTTTCTTCATTATAACCAAGATTCATCCATTGAAGCCATTGACCGGGTTTATCTTTTCTCTTGTTTAAATCAGTAATAATATTAGCTATTTGGTCTTTGTATTCAGCAAATTCTTTTTGAATTTCAAGACCGTTTTCTTTACCGATAACCATAGCATCAGTGTTTTTGTAGTTTAATTTAATCATTTCTAACCCTCTTAAATACCCTTTCTTATATAAACTTTAGTACACATTATAATCATTAATCATACTTTATACACTTATTATATGCACTAAAGGTATTAATACAAGTTATTAAAGGATTTTTTAATAATTGTTTACTATAGATTAAGCAATATTACTCTCCCCATGTCTTTTTACAAGGATATCAAAATAAGCCGCCATACTGGCGGCTTTAAAATTCTAATAATCCATTATCCAGCCATTTTCTACTAAGTACGCTGAACAATCAGTACCACTGGAACCATTTGTTCCACAAGGTTTCGAAAAATTTCGCCAGTAAGATGGACTTTCATCTAACGGCTTACTGTAATAAGCATACAATGCCCACTCCTTACCGGCAAACGGGTAAAGAAGCCCTTCTTCTGAAAGGATAAAGTGGAAAATATCTCTTCCATATACATTTGGTCCTTTTCTACAATTAACATCAATTGTCATATCACCGTGATAGCCGCACATAGTACCGCCATGCTCTTTTATCATTTGGCAATCTTGCTCTCCTCTTTTAGAGGGATTTTGCATTAAGAAAAACTGAATTATACAAGAACCATCTGCAAACTGCACTGTATTGTGCATATCATTAAATTTCTCTTCATTATCTACTGCATCGCCATTCAGATAATAAGTTGAATATTCCTGCGGGGAAGTACTTAAGATATTAAAGTATTTTTTTAGAGAGCTCCAAAATTCATCAGAAGCTTCCGGTCCATTGTCACTATATATAGAATGATCAATCTTGTTCCAAAGTTGCGTATCTTCTAATTTATCTACACCGTCGTCCGCAATTGCTTTTCTAAATCCTTGCTCTAAAGTAGAAACTGATTTTTTCAACTGGGAAACATACATTTGCTTTTTATAATTGCCAAGCAATCCAGGTAAGGTCAACGCCGCAACTATACCTATTATACCAAGGGTAATTAAAACCTCAGCAA
>JBKUMA010000021.1:0-12275 GCA_046955055.1 Candidatus Gastranaerophilaceae bacterium | reverse complement strand
GTATCAGTAAACCTTTTAGCCATTATCTGCTCCTTCTTCGGACTTCATTAAAATGTGTACTCTTCGTCAATATACGTATTTTCTGTGTTCTTTTGTTTTTTTTCTTTATCAGGACAGAAAACCTCCAGATAAAAATCAGGGGCTTTCTCGTTATTGCCTTTATTTTTATTTGGTTTTAGGGTTAACATCTTGTCTTGGGTTATTGTAAAAGGTTGTATTTCTTTATCAACTGAGACTGAATAATATATCTCGTTATTTTTATCAGATTTCAACCAAGCCGCACCTATTCTTGTCATTTTTTTATCCTCCTATTATTACTTCTTTTCTTGAGGCACACAGATTTTTAAATATCTCCTCATCTGAAACATTCTTATATTCTGTTTTCCATAGTGACTTTAATTCTTCTACTGTTTGGCACTGGGATACTTTTTCATATATAGCAGTATCGTCTTTTTTTGTTGTTTGTTCTTCTAATTTTCCGGCATGAATGTCTAGCAGGTCGCTTTCCACAATCTCTAAGGCATTTAGATATAAATAACGTCTACAATACGTGTTTACGCCGCCTAAAGCTTGTATTGCAGTACAGCCTTTCAGCTCTAAATCACAAGTAGGCATCATAAAAATACTTTTTTCTTCCGGTGTTTCTGAGTTAATTATTTCTAAAACTGCAGTTTTATCTTTTATACTGAAATTAGAACATATCTTTAGATCTAAAAATATTTGATTAATCGCAGGCATAAAATCTGCTAGTTCAAAGTATGTGAAACCTGAGAATTTATTTTTACCGGTTTTTTTTAACTTTTTATTTTGGAGGGATACTCTGGCGGTTTGCAATTTTTCATAAATGTTACTCATATTGTGTTCTCCTTTCAGTATCTATCGTCATCACTCGCTCACGTTTTTTTATCACCTGTGATAATTTTCGTCTGACTTGGTTGATTAACGATAGTCGCTTTGCTCCCGTTAAAACGGGATTTCTATATTTTCGTCAATGTCAACAAGGATTGAAGGCGGGGTTTGGCTCCAATCCCTGCTCCAGTTAAAATTGCCTCTGCCGAAGACAAGTTCATCATTTGCCCATTCACAATAACTCATATACTTGTCTTCATCCATTAGTCCAACACCTCTGCTAAATCTTTATAAGCAAGTTCATAGAAATGATTAAATAACTGTAAGCCGTCAGGACGTACAATTAGCATTCTTAAATCTTTATCTGCTAATGCTTCCGGTGTTTCGTGTTGTCTTTGAAAATCAGGGACAAGTATCTTATCTTGTTCCAGAGTTCTGTAATAATCAATGAATTTAGCTTTCAAGACAGAATACTTATGTAAAGCTTTGTATTCCTCAAATTCGTGTTCAAGTGTAATCATCTAACCTCCTAACAAGATAATTGTTCCTGTCAAAATAATGTAAAATAAAGTGAAAGTTATTATGCCTTCTATCGCATATTTGAATGTAATGTTCATTTGATTTCCTTTCATAGAATAAGTCCAACGAATGTTGACAAAGATTTAAAAAAAACGGGAGCTTTAGCGACTATCGTTAATTAGCCAAGTCTCACCGATGTTGGCGAAAATGGCAAAAAAAAGAGGAGCTTTGAGAAGAGATTTTTACCAGATTATGACACTCCTCTGAGTCAGTGTTAAAGTTCTTATCACAACCCCGCTTGCACGAGGCTGTGGAAAAACTTGTTTTGCACTGTTTACAGCTTTCAGTCCGATTAAAAAGAGCTTGTGACTATACACTCTTTAGCCTGTGATGTTTGCTCGTCGGTCGTCTTACTCCGCATCAGTCGTCTTATGGTATTTAATTGTAAATGTTCAAATTGTAAATTTTGGTACACAAACTAAGCCATATAATTTATACTTTTTGGCTTGTTTGTGTTATTATGTTTTTGAAGATAATAGAGGGAGGAGCTTAATACATTTTTTAAGCAACCTCTCTATTTTTTTCATTAACAGTAAGATAATCAGAAATCCAAGATCTAACAACTTCGCTCATAGTTTTGTTTTGTTCAAACACAATTTTATGAAAGCGACGTTTCATATCTTCGGAACATTCGATTGGTATTCTTGCCATAATTAAATATTCCTTTCATTTGTTATCAACACATACAAGTGTACAATGGATTGTTTTAAATGTCAAGAAAAACTTTGCAAAATAACTAGGAAAAACTTTGCAAAATAACTAGGAAATAAGTTTTATTCATGGATATTGTTGAGTTACAGGCAGCTTTACAAAAATTAACAACACAAAAAGTTAATCAAGCTTCATTTGCTAGATTATTAAATATTTCTACTGCTGCGATGAGTGATAGATTTAAAAATAAAAGCAAAGTTTCGATTGAAGAACTCGAAATTATTCAAAAACATTTCAGGGTTAAGCTTTATGTAAGAGTTGATGACAAGTGTTTAAAAATTACACAAAATTCCGGTGAACGTCAAAACGACACACAGGTCGAACAAAAAAGCTCACAGTTCGGTAAAAGATTATCTGAACTGCAAGCAAAACACAATTTTTTAGACAGAGAAATGGCTAAACTGTTAGATATTACTGAAAGAACTTACATATCTATAGTTGTTGGAAAAAAACAACCGGATATAGGTGTACTTAACAGAATTAAGCAAAACTTTAAAGTTTCGATTGATTATCTGTTGTATGGTGATTAATTCTTTAGCTCTCCGGTTTTGGTGTTTACTTTCACATTGTGGATTTCTTCAAGGGTCTTTGTCGTGTTGAAATAGCGAAAGTCGACTTTATTTTCTGTTTCATCAATAGCTTTTAGCAGGTTTGTATTATATTCTTCCATATTGCTGTTTAGCTTTATTATTGATAAGTTTAGTGTATATATCATATAATAGGACACAAGACCAATTAGGATTACAGCTATAAAGACCCTGTTCATTTCATTCGCAAAAAAATCTTTTGCATCACTAAATAATAAGTTCAAACCTCTCATAAAGTTCCCTTTCATAAATTCCTACAATAACAATATAATATTTTTTATTCTGGTTTTAACTGATGTATATAGTATAGCATAAGTGGGGAATTATTATTAAATTTATTTTGTTTTTTTGTTAAGATCGTCATAACATTTTTTCAAAACTGTTGAGAATTTATTTCAGTACAGGTTATAATATTAATGGCCTGTGGGGATGGTAGGTTTGGCGTAAGTCGCAAGATAGCTGCTTTATCTGAAATCTCATTAATACAGGGCTGTGACATTTTGGTTTTATTTTTTTACATTTAGGAGATTTATGATTTCTTGTTGCAATAAACTTTTTAACAGTGTTTTTTCAAGAATTATTGAAAATAAAAATAATTTTTATAGAAGAATTGAGTTCGGTGTCTGTCCAATTTGCGGAAATTTTAAGTTTAGAGAATTAAAACTTATTAATGGAAATGAATTGATAAAACAGTTATCTGGTAAAAAAGCTAAATCACAATTATTGAAATGGGAAAAGAAATTTAATAAAATAACTATTGGGACTAAGGCAAACCAAAATGTATTTTATGGAGATTTTAAAAAAACTAGAAAAAAAGACGAGTTCGGAAACGATATATATCTTCAGCTCAAAAAAAATTTCAACAACCAGACTGAAGTTTTAGGGGTGGTTAAAACTTATATTTACTAATTTTTTTTTTGATAAATTGGAAAGTGTTATTCGAATATGACAGGTAGAAAATCTAAGTATAATTCATCATTTTGTGCTCAAATTATTGACTTTTTTAACGTGGAACATACAATACAAAAAAAAATTGTTGCGTGCGATAAAGATGGAAACACTAAAATTAGGTTTGAAGAAGCACCTAATATCCTTCCTACTTTTGAAAAATTTGCTGTTAATATAGGGGTCTGTGTTGATACTCTAAACGAATGGTGCAAAGTCCATAAGGAATTTTCCGAAGCATATAAAAAATGCAAAAATCTTCAAAAAGATATGCTGAACGATTTAGCTCTAAGAGGGTTTTACAACCCTACATATACAATTTTTGTCGCAAAAAATATTACTGATATGAGAGATAAGCAGGAAATTCATAACTCAGGGTCTAGTAATATTGTTGTAAACCTTAACAGAAAACCTGTTGCTATGCAAAATTAAATTAGTGCCTTATTATGATTATTGATTTTAATTGGGAATATCCAATCAAACTTCAACCTGTGTTTGATTTTAATGGAAGATATATCATTCTTAAAGGTGGTAGAAGCAGCGGAAAGTCGCATTTCTTAGCTAGAAAATTCCTTGAAGATAGGCTTTATCTTAAAAGAGATTTGTTATGTTTGAGAGAATTTCAGAAAAATCTTGAACAATCTAATTACAAACTCTTTAAGATACTTATTAACAAATATAAATTGCCTTTTGATTGTTTCAAAGACAAAATTGTTTCTAGAACTACAGGGGCGGAAATTATATTTTCGGGAATGAATGATTTGACTGCTGAAAGCATTAAATCTTTTGAAGATTTTGACGATGTGTGGATTGAAGAAGCTCAATACTTCAAAAAATATTCCTGGAATATACTTAATCCTACTATTAGAAAACAAGGTTCAAAAATTTACGCTTCTACTAACCAAGACACAGATGATGATGTTATTATTAATGAAGTCAATTCTTTGTATCATGATGATGCGTTAATTATTCATATTAATTACAATGAAAATCCTTTTTGCTCTAAGGATATTATTAAGCAAGCACAATTATGCAAAATTCATAAACCTGATGAATATGAACATATTTGGCTTGGAAAACCTAGGAAGCAATCGGCAGGTAGTGTAGTTAAATATTTTACACAGGATAATATTAAAATACTTAATTATAGACCCGAGTTGGATTTACATATCTCTTGTGATTTTAACGTCGATCCTATGTCTTGGGTCATTGCTCACAAGTCAGATGACAAGGTGTTTTTTATTGATGAATTAGTGTTGGATAACACTACTACTGCAGCAGCTACTAAAGAGTTTATTAAACGTTATAGCCAACATTCTGGCAGAATTATTATTAATGGAGATGCTTCAGGAGATAACAGGTCAACACAAAGTGAATATACTAACTATGTTATTATGAAAAATATTCTTGAAGATTATTTTAAGCGTGACGTGTGTGTGGATATAAGAAGATTTAATCCTCATATTAAAAATAGGATTGCTGCTTTTAATAACAAAGTTCTCGATAACAACGGTAATAGATGTATTATTATCGATGATAAGTGCAAGTGGCTAATTTACAATATTAAAAACCTTAAGTACAAGCCTGGTTCCACTGAAATTGATATACCAACAATTGCTCAAATTAAAAACAATATCAACCTTAAATATCTTATGCATATTTTTGACGCTGCTAGTTATATGGTTGAGTTTTATTTCCCTATAGAAGCTATTAACTATCTAGAAAGCTCTTCTATTAAATAACTGCTTAAATTTATATTTCTTTTCTTAACATAAATCATTAAGTCCTGCTTATGCTTTGAAGGTGTTTCACTTGAATGCAAGAATAAATCAACAAATTCTTCAATATCGTTACTAAATTTTTCTAATAGCAACTTAAAGCCTTGAGGTGAGTTGTCAAGTATTGAAAAGACTTCTTTGATTGAGAGAAGCTTTTTTAGGTAGTAGGTATCAGGAATACAATTTATAAATATTGTAGTATAACCTGCTATTAGATTAATGTCATTATTTTCACAAGTATTAAACAGTACAATTTTAACTATAAGATAATCTAATTTTTTTTTTACAGGTCCTCCTTTAATGATTTGATTATATAGATATTGTTTTATTATTGAACATTGTTCATTTTCAAGATATTCCGCTTTTATAAGTTTAAAGTATTTATGTATGTCGTTAGAAGATGGTGGTTCGTAGTCATCTCCAAATATTCTATAGGCACAATCAGTAATTGCTTTTGTTACAGGTCTTTTTTCATAAAGCATGGAGATTACGCGTATATATTTATAATAATCACTTTCGCCTATAGTAGTGTTTAATATCTTTATAATAATTGATTCTGTTATACTTTCGGTTTTATCTTGCTGTATCACGTATTCAAGTATTTGAGGTAATCTTGAATTCACATTATCCAATAAACCTAAATATATGTTATCTATATCGATTTTGAAGTCTGATATATCTAATATTTGTGAAAATATATATTTGTGTGAATGTAATTCTTTATCTCTAGATGTGTCTGTAAAATATAATTTTACGCCATGTCTTACATTTGTAGCTAATAATTCTGAATGGCTGGAAAGAATTTTGTATAGTGTTTTTATATTATCGGGTATATTGTCAATAAGTAAGTAAAACATTGGGTATCCGTCATTATTTAACTGAGCTGAAACATAATCAGTTATTGTCTTATTAAATATATTTGAATAATTAATATTTGTTTCTATTGTGTTAACCAGTGATCTAAGTACCTTAATGTTTGCTAAAGGGGTTGCTTGAAGCATATTATTGTTTTGAAGAATGCTTTTGGCTGTCTTATTAATGATGATGGACTCTTCTTCACTTTGTATTGTGAGTGAATTGCCTGATAATAGCATTTCTTGTATTTCTTTATTATAGGCAACGTCTTTAAAATATACGTATTTTAGGTAGTCTTTTTCATCGCTTATATATTCACTCACATTATTTAGAAAATTGCATACGTCTTTTCTTAATTTTTGTGATAATTTTTCCTCAATAAATTGACTGTAGGAAATTATGTTCTTATAATATTCTTGTAATAAAACAGGGGTTTCCTTTATTAATTCCTCTAATTCAGGCCATTTTTGTTTTATTACCATCATTATGATAAATAATTCCAGGTTGGATAACAAATTTATATTTTGGTCTTTCTCTACTTCTTTTGCTAATATATAGTAGGATGTTAAATCATTTATAAATCGCTTGATTTCTCGTGGTGTTAATCCACGGTATGCGTAAAATAAGATTCTTTTGACACTTTCAGTCTTTTCTTTGGGGATTTGTTTTGATATCCACAAATATTCCATTATTTCATCAATATATTTGCGACAATCATACTCTTTTAATATCGGAATTCTATAATAAGTATCAAAGATTTTTTCTATTGTATCAGTTGATATATTTGCCTTGACTTCATCACAGGCGACGATATAAAAACAATTTTGCAAATCCATATAGGTCTGGATTGTTGATAAGATCTTTTGTTTCTCAGTACAGCAGCGGTCTATGTTGTCAAATACTATTATTAACTTTTTACCTTTTTTATGTATATTTTCAACTATATCTTTAAATATACTTTCAAACTGCTCTGGAGATACAGATGGCTGTATTGTTTTATTTACTGGTATGCCATATAATAAGGTACTAAAAAAAGTCAGCACTGGTTTTAAACAATAAAGAACAAATGTGATATATACTGCAGACAATGCTGAATTATCTTTTACATATTGCCACAAAACGGGAAATAATAACAAGATAGATGGTGATATTAGAAATAGCACTAAAATAATCATTAACCATACTTTATATGTTTTCCAAAAATTTATAAAACTTTTCTTAAAACCATTTTGCTTACCCGATAAGGTAACTTGGGAGGTTTGGCTGCTGTAGAGTATGTCTGCCATACCCATACCGTTTTTTTCATATCCGTTTGGAAAATATTTTCTGTAAGTGCTATCTTGTTTTATTTGATAGTCTATTTCGAAAAGTATACTCTTTAATAAAGTTTCTTCTTCATATTTCCATATGTCAATGGTTACAAAGATGTTATTATTATCAGATTTGAGCTTTTTTCTAAGGTCTTTTATTATATAGCTTTTACCGCTACCGTAACTGCCGAATAAGCCCAAAGTAAAAGAGCTGCTTTCTATATTACAATTTTGGATAATTGTTAGTATAGCATTTGATATATGTGTGTGGATACCGAAAGAGTCTTTTGGGTTTAATTCTTTATCTGAATCTTTTGAATAATATATACAATCGTTTGTCATTCATACCCCTGCGTAGTTTAATTTATTCTTTTTATTTTACGAAAAATCTTTTACAAAATCAAATAGCCGTTTGGCTAATAGGAGTTTTTATGTACGAAGTTTTATCAGATTACGAAAATATAGTTCTTAAACCTAAGGATAAGGATTCGCTTACTGCTAAAATTGTTCAATCCTGGATTAGTTGGGATGAGTTAAGAGCTCATCAGATTGATGATTGGAATAAACTTAAAAAAGAGTATTTTTTAGATTTCAAACCTAAGTATTCACAAGAAGATGAATGGAAGTCGGATATTCATTTAGGGAAAATTTATTCTCTTGCTACTACGCTTAATGCATTTATTTGGGAAAATACTTATTCTCAGCCGGCTCAGATGTTTGATGTGATTGGGAAAGACCCACAAAGTGAAGCTTCGGCCAAAGCTCAAAAGGTTATGATTGCTAATGCATATGAGCAAATGAATATTCAGGATGAAATGGATAAGACTATACAAGATCTTATTCAAAAAGGAGAAAGTATACTTTTAGTTTCTTGGAAAAGAAAAAAGAAAGTTATTAGAAGACCTTTAAACTTTTGGCAAAAAATGATTTCTAGCCAGATTGACAACAATAAAAAATTCGTTAACGTTGAGGTCCCTGTATATGATAATGCAATTGTTACTGCTATTGACCCTTTAAATATTGTTTATGCTCCCGATAAAGTTAAAGATTGGGACACCTGCCCCAAAATTATCAAAAGCTTTAAAACTCTCGAAGAACTTAAAAGTTGTGCTAATTATTCTATAACTGACAATATTATTAAAGATTTAAATGCTGAGTCTGCTATTGATGAAGCAGTTACTTCGGAGGATGCACTGGATAAAGATGCTGTGAATGACGGACACGAAGTTCTTGAGTTTTATGGTAACATTAAGGTTGGCAATGAATTCTATAAAAATATTCTTGCAGTTGTTTTAAAACGAAAATATCTTATCAGATTTGAACAAAATCCTTTCGTTGTCAACCCTATTATTAGGTGTGTTCTTAACGAAAATCCTAAATCTAAAAGAGGAATTTCTATTTTTAAATCAATATACGATACTTGTATGATTGAAGAAAAAATGGTCAATGCTACTGTTGACAACCAGTCACTTGCTAACAACCCCCCGGTTCACGCACCTGAAAACTTTTATCCGAAAAACCAAGCAGAAATTAAAATTTCACCAGGCAAAATTTTGCCATATAAAAATGCTAATTTTTCTCCAGGACAACTTGTTCCTTTTAATCTTGGACAAAATAATTATACTCAAACAATTTATGATTTGGAGCGTATTATTTCAGAAACATCTGGAATATTTCCAAATATGCAAGGTCAAGAATTACAGAAAAAAGCTACTGCTACAGAAATAAAAATTCAAGCACAAGGTCAGACTACTAGACTGTCTAAAATTGTTGATAGTATTAATATGCATATTATTGTCCCTATGACTGAACTTATTGCCGAATTTAATGCAATGTTAAAAGATGGTGATGAAGAATTATTCGTGAAAGATAAAGGCGAACTCTTAAGGATTATTATTACTAATGAAGTCAGGCATGGACAATACAAATATACTTATGAAGACAGAAATGCTATTGGGCAGCGTAGAGGGATGATTAAGGAAGCTGTGCAAATGGTTAACCAAGCTGCTCAAAATCCAATGCTGGCTAATCAAATTAACTGGAAGGAATGCCTTGTTACAGGACTCGAAGCTTTAGGATTTGATAATACTGAAAAGTTTTTTAATCCAGTTAGTAATCAGGAGTGATTATGAAGAATGATTGTTTATATATTGCCAAATTAAAAAATGCATTAGAGTCTCAGCAAGGAACCATTATTTTTGATTTCTTGCAAACTAAACTTATTGAACATGCAAATTCAAATATTCCGGCTGAGTGTATTAAAGGTATGGCAAAACTTATTTGGGATTTACAAGATGTGATTACGCAATTTTATGAACTCAAAAAAAAGAATGATGATGAAGCATTTTGATTGAAAAATATATACATTTTGTCCTAAAAATAATATTGAAGGACTTATCACGAAATATAGAAAGGGGTTAAAAATGAATTTAGAGGTTTCAACACCTGAAGAAAATTCTGTTGAAGAGAACTCGTCAAATTATGTGCCTGATAATGCCGATGAAACGATGAAAACGTTAAGCGAAAACTCTGATGAGGCAGAATTAGATAACACATATATTGAGCCCGAAACAGAAAATGATTCAGCTGAAATTATTCAAGAGCAAAAATTACAGAATAAACAGCCTAAACTTTATGCAGGTAAATTCAAAGATATTGAAAATCTTGAGAAAGGCTATAAAGAACTTGAAAGTAAACTGGGGGCCGTTAAACATAAAGAAAATGAAGAAAAACTTAAACAAGCTATTGCTTTGGGTTTTAATTCTATTCAAGATGCAGAAATAGCAAAGCATATTACGTCTAAAGAACTTGAGTTTTATGCTTCTAAACTCGATTTAGTCAATCCTGAATATTATGATGATGCAAGAACTGCACTTTTAAATTATGCAAATTCTGGTAACAAGGAGTATCTCGATTTAGCTAAGCAATTCTTTAATGGTGATCTTATTGAAGAGTGTGCAATTTTTAAAGCTGAGTTGAAAAATCATATCGAGAACAAAATTAAACAGGATGAAATCTCCAGAAAAACAGATTTTTTAAATAAGTTAGAAGTCGAAAATAAAGAGTTTTTGTCAGATATTCATACTAATCAAGCTAAACTTAATGCTTTTAAGGTGATTTTTAATCTTGGGCAAATTCAGTCCCAAGAAGATATGGATACATTTATATCGATTTACAATGCAATTAAAGAAGAAGGTGTAAATTCTGTTAAGTCTGACGCTCAGATTAAGTCTGAAATATCCAACCAAATCGAAAAAATGCAGACTGCATCTGACAGCTCTTCTGTTAATGGTTCAGATGAAAAGTGGTTTACTAAAGCTGAATTCGACTCTATGAGTGCAAGAGAATATGAAGCAAACCAAGAGAAAATTGACAGGCAGATGCAATTAGAAATGGAAGGAAAAATCCCTAAGCAAATATTAAAGTAGAACAGTTATGAGGCTGGAGTTAGATACGAAAGCTTTAAAATCAATTCAAAGAAAAGGAGATTATTATGAGTGATAATGCACAAACTAAAGCTAGACAAGCATATAAATTAATACCTGAAATATGGTCTAAAAAATGGAATAAAAAACTTGATGTATCAGGAGTCGGAATGCTTATTGTTAACAATGAGTTTCAGGGAGAAATTTCTTCGAAAGGAGATACTGTTAACATTCCTGGAATTCCTAATGTTACTGTTTCTGATTATGACGAAACTAAGGATATTACTTGGCAATCTCCTGATGCGGAAAGTGAACAATTAACAATTACAGAACAAAAAACTTTCGGCATTAAAGTTTCCAGAATTACTAAAAAACAAGCTGAAAATAAAGATTTTGAAAATAAATTGATGAATTCAGCAAAAACTCAAGTTGAAATTGTTAGAGATAAATTTATTATGACTACTGCGGCTGCTGGAGTACACAGCGGTAATGTCATAGGGTCAGCTTCAGCTCCTGTCGTTCTAACTCCTGGCAATATTTACTCACTGTTTGCAAGATTAGCTAAAAAATTAAAAGATAATAATGCTGTTGAAACTAAAAAAGATAAAATTTACAAACCTGATGCTCCTGCTGATTCTTTACCTTATGCGGTAATTAACCCTGCTGTTGAATGCATTTTAATACAGTCGAAAATGTTTACTCCAGCATCTCAAACTACTGATGTGGCTCTTAGAGAAGGTTCTATAGGTAAAGTCGCAGGATTAGATATTCTTGTTTCTACAAATATTGATACTGTTAATAACAAAACTACTATCCTTGCGGGAATTAATGATGCTATTGCTTATGCTGGTAATTTAGCAGAAATTGAACAAACTAAAGCTGAAAATTCTTTCCACGATAAAATCAAAGGACTTTATTTATATGGTGCTAAGGTTATTCTGCCGAAAGCTCTTGCTTTAGCTCACGTTGATGTGTCTGCTGCTGAAAACTTAAACGATGCTCGTGAAGCAGTAATTATTCAACAAACTGCTGCTACTGAGTAGGCAGAGCTGTTTTTTTAGAGGGAGGACATACTCCCTCTTTATTTAATGAGGTGATTTTGGATGTCTATTGAAGATAAAATTTTGGGTATTGAAGAAAAAAAGAAAAAAATTTTTAAAGATAAAAGTGATTTATATTTTGCAAATGATGCTGTTTGGGAATTATATAAGGAAAAAAATAAGCATTATATTATTG